>JAPLIX010000442.1:9172-10127 GCA_026388865.1 Pseudomonadota bacterium
GAGAAGAAACAAAAGCTGAGTATACAGATGACATTGATGATCCGGACAAACTCCCTCGAAAATTTTATGTTGATAATGTGACCGTGGCCATTGCTACGCAACTGGTCTATGAACTTGATCCCAATGGCAAGAAACTCAGGGTGATTAAATTTACTGATTATACCCGCGAACAAGTGACATCAATGTTTGCCTCTTCAGCAGAATTGCGTTCAAAATGGAGCAAACGGGTAGAGCGGGAGGCAGTAATTGCTGCGCTTGAAGACCGGGGCATTGCTTTTGAATCACTGATTGAAGCAACCGGTCAGGCTGAAGCCGACCCATTCGACCTGCTCTGCCACGTTGCCTTTAATGCGCCACTGCGCACCAGACGGGAACGGGCAGAACGGCTGAAAAAAGATCAAAAGAATTTTTTTGATCACTATGCGGGTGAGGCGCGGGCAATTCTGCTGGAGGTGCTGGATAAATATATTGAGCATGGAACCGCGCAGTTTAAAGTGCCTGATATATTAAAAGTTGAACCTGTTTCCAATCATGGGAATGTTATAGAAATAACCACTCTGTTCGGCGGCCCGGAAAAACTGAGGGATGCTTTATCTAATATGCAAAATCTGCTCTATGCTGCATAGCCCCTTTGTATCTCTGGCGAAGAAACCCCTCTGCGTCCCCCCTGAATGAGGGGGTAAGGTAAATAAAATTCATGGCTAAGAAAAAGACCGGAGAAGTTAAGCTCACCACTGCGGCACAGTTGAGTTCAATAATCAAATCCTGCCGCGACATTATGCGCAAGGACAAGGGTTTGAACGGTGATTTAGACCGCCTGCCCATGCTTACCTGGATTATGTTCCTGAAGTTTCTGGATGACATGGAGATGATGCGCAAGACCGAGGCGCAGCTTGAAGGCAAACGATTTCTTCCGGCAATTCAAGTGCCGTACCGCTGGCGGGACTGGGCGGCG
>JAPLIX010000197.1 GCA_026388865.1 Pseudomonadota bacterium
AATGGCATTAAACATCGCAAGTAATAAACCCAGGCCGAAAATTAAAAGCAGCATCGGCATGATGACCAGAGGAACCAGCAGGATGGTCAGCTTGGGGGTAAACCCTACCCAGAAAAATATTATGACCAGTAACGGTATGCGGATAATAAAATCAAAGACCGTCTGGCCAATGGCAGAAATTATCAAAACCTCTTTGGGGAAGCTTACCTTGGCAAGCAGTGATCCCGATGATATCAGGCTGTTTGCTGCAGACATGAGACCCTGGGAAAAAAGCAGCCACACCATCTGCCCGAAAAAAACGTAGGCCGGGTATGGCAGCGCGGTATCCCCGATGGGGAGGATATTTTTATTCTTTACCACAACGAAAATGCCCATGATAAATAACGGGGTAAGAAACGACCAGAAAACACCCAGGATGGATTGCCGATACCGGGCGGAAATATCTCTAACCATTAGCCGCCATATAAGCTCCCGATATTCTACCAGTTCACTGACCATGTCTATCCAGGCATGGATTCCCGTGTTTCTGATGGAGTTGGGTTCATATATTTGAATACGATCGTTTTGTTCTGTAACCGGTGTCTGCATAAACTGTTAACACACGATAGAAGTTAGAACAGCGTAAACAGGTATATCGATTTTTTCAGTAAGCTCTTGGTAAACCAGGCCTGCCAGGCCTTACAAAAGCTTTATATCACTCCAGCGATATAAAGAAATAAGCGGGATGTCTTCAAGTTTCAGAGAATATAATGGTCTGTTTTTATAATAAATATTCCAGTACAGTTCGTTAAAGGTCCCCTGGCGTGACAGGAGTATCAAGTACTGCGGTGTCTCCGGCGAAAACTTGAAATCAGCCCCTTTATTGGTAATGGTTACGATAATGTCGGGGGTGATAAATTTTATATCTTTTCTGATTTTTCCCTTGTCCTGTAAAAATTCAAAATAGGCCTGATTGCCGACCCACATGCTGACTGCAGCCCCCTGAGGTATATCTCTGTTTAATATCTTGAGAAACTTACCATTGACCACATCATACCAGTATGTGGTCTCCATGCCAAGGGCATAAGCGCCCCTGACTCCGCCGACAAGCTCATTGTAGTAACAGAGCTCATAGGGGTGGATACGCATCGTTTGATATGCAGGGTAGAGGGTAAAAATAGCCAGTGCAGCCGGGATGAGAACTTTTTTTATTTTCATTGCGGCCATCATTCGTTCGGCGAGAAAATGAAACCCTGCGCCGGAAAAATAAGCCATGAAAGGAAACAGGTAAAAAAATTGCCGCGTGCCGTCATGCACCGGAGCATTGGGCAGCATCGTAATGAGGAGCGGAAACAGGCAGTTGATAAACATTAAATTATTAAATCGACGGTTAGCTGTATCGCGGTAAAGAGTCAATAGCCCCAGAATAAAGGCAAAAACAGTAGTAACCGGGACGGTAATTGCGGTCATAACCCATGCATAGGTCCAGGGTGGGGAAAAGGAGTAGGTTTTGCCCAGGAAAAAGGTGGGGATCCGGATAGAAGTTTCCCGTGACAGGCTGATCTGCACAAAGTTTATAATTTTTCCTATCGGGTCATGCCACCATCCTGGGTTTACCAGCAGGGCTATTAACAGAGCCAGCGGCAGTGCGATAACTAAATTGCTTAGGCCCCGCCGTTCTTTATATAAAAGAGCCCACAAAATGAGTGGCGCCGGGAGTAAAAGCCCGGTGAATTTTGTTGCAATGGCGCATCCCCACAGAATACCCAGCAGAATGATTCCCGAGCGTTGGGTCAGCCCTCTCCAAAATGCACAGCATGCCAGAAACCAGAAGGTGGTGAGCGGAATTTCTGTTGCCGCGATGTGAGCGTGCCCGAAGAAACGCGGCATAAACAGCAGGGAAAGGCCGCCGCAGACCCCGGCCGCCGTGCCATAGCGCTTCTGCAGGATACGAAACAGAACAAACATGAGAACCGCGCAGAGCAGCGCCGAGGAGAGCCGATAGGCAGTGAATTCTCCCAGATACTGCTTGAATAAAACGAGGGTTAGTGCTGAAATAATTTTATAGAGCGGCGGATGGGGATTATGGGGCATATCCCAAAGCCAGTACTGATCGGTAATGGAGGCTGAAAGAATTGCCCCTGCATTGCCATGAGGAAGCGCTTTAAAGAGGGCGCTGGTCCAGGTTATGATGAGCTCTGAGGAATTGAAGTAATATACCTCATCGCAGGTCCATCCGATATCGTCTGCAGTGGCAGCAATAAGACAGACTACCATCATGCATCCTGCCAGCGCTGCAGAATATATCAAAACTGCCGAGGGTTTTCTCTTCTCTGGCTGCATGGAGTTTTATTCTGCTTTCACCAATGGTTACCCTGAGATCCCTTCGCGCTGGACCGGCAGCGGGCAGTTGCATTTTGCGGGACGCAGGCGGAACAGGGCTGCCAGAAGACCAACCAGGGTTAGTATACTAAGACCTGCTCCCCAGAAAAATGATTGCGGCCTAAAAGCAAAAGTAATCATACTGGTTCCCGTCTCCAGTAAAAGCCCGCGCAGGGTATAATCCACCCGGAGCACAGGCTTCTCTTTACCGTTTACATAAGCCTTCCACCCGGGGTAATAGTTATCTGCAAGCACAAGAAAGCGTGCCTTATTTGATTGCGTTTTCAAGGATATGCTGTTGGGCCGGTAATCGGTAAAAGCAATAGACCCTAAAAAGGGCTCTGCGGCTGCACTCGCAGGCTCTGCAAGAAATTCTCCCTTGAGCTTTTCCAGTTCCGATTTTGACACATAAACCATTTTTGTCGGATCAAAGAGAGGGAGATTCATACTCTCCAGAACTTTTTCCTCGCTGTCAACGGGCAGGAGTTTTTCTGCAAAAAATGCCCTTGGTAAATATCCCTGATTTTCATATACCTTTATTGTTCCGTCCAGAACAAGCCTAAAACGGGGGTTATCAAGAGGCCCGGTACTCACGACATATTTTACATTCAGCAAATTTAAAATATTAATCGGCACCTGGTCGTCATTCCGTGACGTACCTTTCTTTTCAAAAAAATCCTGAACTGTCTTGAGCAACTGGGAATAAGCATTGTTGGGCATATCCGTATATTCATCACTTGAGGGAATATGGTAATACACATTTAAATTAGGCGTCAGCTCTTCCTGAAAAAACTTATACACTATGCTAAACGGCGCAAGGTAACTGTGCATAAAGCTTTGCTGATGGGTAATATAGGAAAGGGCAAAGATGCGAAACTGAGAAGAATCCTGCGTTAAAAAATTAACCGTGGGGTTCTTTTCTGTAAAAGCCGCTTCCGGAATATATGGTTCTTCTGGTTTGCAAACATATATGAGGTCCAAGAGAATAACTAATATGATAATATACTTGCTGACCAACGGTCTTATTTTTCCTGTCAGGGTTGCTGCGATTATAATAAAAAAAGCCGCCGACAGTATGGTGGCAATGGAAAGCCCATTGTACATCATAAAAAATAAGAGCTTTTTTATTTTTTCAAAATATTCAGCCGTGGGGTATGCGCCGAGAAAATAGTGATACAAACGGTCCTGCAACCATCCTCCCAGCAATAGCGCCGTAACTAAAATTAAAAGAAAGAGCGCCAAGCCTCTAACATATCCCCTTAAAGCAAGTCCTTCTTTTGTCATCGCAAAAAACTGCCCCGCACCCATACCTGCCATAATCGCCAGACAGAATGAACCGGGGAAGAGAAACTTCACTGGATACTGCAGCATGTTGAGCCCGGGAATCCACTGATAAATAAACTTAAAAAAGGGATTATAGTGACCGGTGCTCAAAAACAGCGAGCAGAAAAGAAGGGCCATGAGGAAATAACGGAGTCTTTCCCTGCCATAGAAGATAAAAAATACTGCAAAGAGCAGAGGAAAAATTCCCATATAGAAAGTATCCAGCCACAGTTGCCCGAACCATCGTGTTTGAGGAACAATTGAGCCAAAAAGAAAGGGCATAAGAAGCTGCAGGAACTCCAGGGGATGATATGACCACTTGGTAACAGTCTCGAAGGTAAGGCCCTGATAGCGGGTTGAATTGATGGCAAGCTCAAGCATGGGAATAATCTGCACTGCGGCCAGAAGAAACCCCATGCAAAGAGAGCAGAGCAGTTGGTACCATGGTTTAATCATAATCCCGCGCGGAGACGGCGCGCCTCTTATAAAAGGCCAAAACAGCGTATACAGAAATAAGCTGATAACTGTGGTGAGCACATAAAACGATAGATCCCCGGCAAAGATTTGCAGGGCGATTCCGACAGCGGTGAT
>JAPLIX010000081.1 GCA_026388865.1 Pseudomonadota bacterium
GATATCCCACAGCACCCGGTCATTGCCGCAGGCAAGCCGCGCCAGTGCCAGCAGCCGCACATCTTTCCTGGTGATCATGCCGTGGTCGTGATCAAACTTCTCATCCGCTATCCCCAGGCTTATCTCGTGCTGCCCTGCATCAGGCAGCTTTTCAGCATTGATAATCATCATTGCCAGCGGCGCGGATTGGCGGCGCTGCAATGTTTTCAGCGCTCCCCCGGTTATACGCTCATCACGCCGGCCGAGGTTCTCAAAAACTCCGGCCTGCCATGCTGCAGCACGCGGTTCCTGCGCAATAAGATAGCGCGCCACAACGTCCGGACTATTTTTATCATCACAGTAAACGACCACCGGGCCTTCCGCAGAAAAGAGTTTTTGCAGCCCGGAGATGTCTCTGCCGTGCAGGCTTATGAAGGCGGCATGGTCCCAGCGCTCTGCCCTGCGGGCGAATGCTCCCTGGAAAGCGGTTATATTCGGCAGCACGGAAACCCGCTCTTTACCAAACACACTAATGACCGGCGGGGCTATACCAAAGAAGTTCGGGTCGCCGCTTGCAAGGACCACGATATTCTGTCCCCTGCTCTTTTTTTTGAGCTGTCGCAGGGTGGCTTCCACATTCCGGTCAAGAACTATTTTTTTCGCCGTGTGCCCGGGGAAATAGCCCAGCAGCCTTTTGCCGCCGACCAGCACCTCTGCAGCGGCAATAACCTTGATTGCCCGGCGGGAAAGATCTTCCGGTGACAGGCCGATGCCTACAACACTAATGGTTTTTTTCATGGAACAGCACTCCGCCGTTATAGGAAAGCAGCAGCACTTCTGCGCCGGCAGAAGGGTTGCCCATTTCCCGGATCCTCGTGCGTATCATCTCTGCGAGCTGCGCGAATAATCTCCCGTTAAATTCAATAGGGATAAAATCCAGTGCGTGGCGCGCGGTATGCGCCCTGCTTATACCGTGCGCGTCATGTTCGGTCATCCCTGACCGGCGCGCCAGATCGGCGAGCAGGGAAAGGTCAATGTCGGCTTTGCGGTAATGGGTACACTCTGCTCCCGCGGCCATCTTCAAAAGCTTCCCGGGGAACCCGGCAATAATGATCCGCGCCATTCCATGCCGTGCTGCTTCCTGTACGGCAAAAGAAAAATAATCCGCCATGAGAACAAAGGCCGCTTCCGGAAGCGTATTGTAGACGCGCTGCGCCTCCTTCTCGCTTGAACGGCCGGTGCAGAGAACCGCGCTGTGCAGCCCCATGGCCTGTATCACATCAAAAGCGCACACGATTGAGTCCCGGTATGCCTGGTGTGAATAGGGAATGACCAGCCCCGTGGTCCCGAGTATGGAAATGCCCCCCACTATGCCAAGCCGCGGGTTCAGGGTTTTTTTGGCCAGCTCTGCGCCGCCTGCTACGCTGATGGTCACGTGAGCCCCCTGCCATACGGGCAGCACCTCCCTGACGCTTGCGCAAATCATGCGTTCCGGCACCGGGTTGATGGCCGGCTTTCCGGGCGCTACCGCAAGCCCCGGCCGCGTCACCATGCCGACCCCGGCACCGGCCGCGATGATAATTTCATCCGTCTCGCGCAGGGTAATGGTGGCGCAGATACAGGCTCCATTGGTGATATCGGGGTCATCCCCGGCATCTTTTATCACTGCGCAGAATGCCCCGCCTCCGCCGCGGCCGCTTTCATGAACCGGGATGCGTGCCGTTTCATTGCCGGGCAGGCTCACCTCGATTGCCGTGGCAGGCGTTCCCGCAAGCACCAGGGCAGCCCCTTTGGCCGCAGCAGCAGCGCAGGTGCCGGTGGTATACCCGGTTCTAAGACTGCTCCGAAGGCGTGTCATCGTTTTCCGCAGCGCGCTTTTTTAAAATAACCAGCGACAGGTATTCAGGGTTGTGCAGCAGCCCGTCCAGATTGCGCATGACGCGCTCCCCTTCCAGCCCGCACTTCTGAATGTAGGCGCAGCAGTCGCCTAACCCCCGGTCCTGCAGCATCTTCAGCAGCCGCTCCCGCTGCCGGTAGGTCTTTAAGAATACCACGTTGTCAGCGCTGTCAATAATGCGCTCCAGCCGCTCCCGCGAATCGTTGGCCGATACCACCGCCACCATCTCATTACCTTCCACCAGCGGCATTCCGGCGCGGGCTGCTGCATAGGCAAAAGACGTGATGCCGGGGACCGTCTCAATCTCAATGTCAGGGGCAAAGCGTTTAAAATAGCGCATAACAACGCTGAAGGTGCTGTAGGTTCCCGGGTCTCCCAGGGTTATGAAAGCGCAGGCGTGCCCCGCGCGTACTACCTTCTCCATTGCCCGGTGATTTTCCATCCACTGCTGCTCGAGCACCTGCTTATCCTTTATCATGGGGAAGAGCAGCCGCGAGACCGGCGTTGCTGCCGGGATAAACCGCTGTGCAATATCAAAGGCAACGCTTGCCCCGCCTTCCTTTCCCAGGGGAGCAAAAATATGCCCGCTGCGCTGCAATATTTCCACGGCCTCCACCGTGAGCAGTTCCGGATCTCCCGGCCCC
>JAPLIX010000395.1:0-333 GCA_026388865.1 Pseudomonadota bacterium
GTTATAAAATAATTTTTATCTTTTGAAAAATAATCGCAGCCAGGGCCGCAGGAGCGCAGCTTCCGTGCATACAGCATGACATCAAAGTTAACCAGCGCCGCGATATTTTGCGCCTCGTCAAAATCAAGCTTGTATAAACCGGTTGCAGAGCTTTCCATAATTATTCAGAAAGACAGATCCAACGGAACCGGCCTGCGCAGTTCTATCCTTGCTATATCTATCTTCACATCATAGACCATTATTTCCACGCCCTGCTGCGCGGCAGCCCGCAGGGCCATACCGTACGCAGGGTCTATTGAGTCAGCGGGCCGGAACAGCTTCGCGTCCATGCGC
>JAPLIX010000395.1:346-4694 GCA_026388865.1 Pseudomonadota bacterium
CCCCCGCGCGGTAACCGCGTCGGGAAACGACGCCACGCCATCCTCGACGAGGGTGCAGTTTTTTATCTCGATAAAGCAGCGCCCGCCCTGCCTGTTTTCCAGCAGCAGGTCAATCCTGGAGCTGGTTCCGCAGGGCACTTCCCGCTGCACGTTTTCATAGCCGCGAAGGGGCCTGATTTTTTCCGCGATAATGGCCTCCCCTACCAGGCGGTTTGGAACTGCCGTGTTAACGCCGACCAGCGAAGTCGGCATTTCAATAAGCTCAAACGTGTATGCCAGGCGGCGCGAGGGACTATTGTGCCGGGACAAAAAAACAGTCCTCCCCGGCTCGCAGCAGGCGCGCATGCTGCCGGTGTTAGCGCAGTGGGCAGTGACAATGTGCCCGTTCTGGAGCCTCACATCGACCATGAAGCGCTGGTAGCGTCTGATGAGGACTCCGCGGAGCAGTGGGAGTAAGTGCATGTATAGAGCCGTTCAGCCCGCAAAATATAAAATTGGCTGATAGCTGAAAGCATCTGTTATGAGAAAAATCGCAGCAGCCCTTCCCAGTCCCGTATCTTCAGATAGCGCATTATATAAAGATGGAATACGGTAACTATATTTGATGTTAGAATATATGCGCCCAGCAGTGCCGCGCCGGCGCGCATGGTATACTGCCTGCGTTTGCAGAATTCCCGGATACCCTGCACGATCAGGGCAATGACAGCGGGGTACGAAAGAAAAAAAAGCCGGGGGTTGTGCACGAACACAAGGTATGGGACCGCGAATGAAATTATGTATATAATATAAAGGTGCCGGTATCCCGGCGCGCTTTTCCATCCCTGGCGCAGGAAAAGCCAGCCCCCGTGATAGCAGAACAGCGCTGCAGACCGGGCCGCGATGCCGGGGGCCGCCGAAGGTGGTGAAATCATTATATGTCAGGCTGAAAACGCTATAGACTGCAATAACCAGTATGATCGGCAGCACGCAGGTTGCGGGAATGCTTGTGTAGCGCTTCTCATAGATAAGAGAAAATAGCACAAACAGAAGCAGGATGATGAGCATCGGCTTGGTGAGAAGTGCCAGCGCGAGAGTGATACCCAGAAATATATTTTTAATGCTACCCCCTCCCCTTAATCCCCTCCCGCGAGGGGAGGGAAAATCACCTTGTACCCTCTCTCTGGAAGGGAGAGGGGCAGGTTGAAACCATCTCAGGTAAAGAAACGGAATAAGACAGGCAAAGAAGTACGACCCCATGTCCGCCATGACGGGCAGCCCCCACTCAATTACCGGCAGGGAAGTGGTAAAGAGTGCCGCCCCGGCGAAGGCAAAAAAGTCATCCTGCAGGACTGTTTTTAAAAACTCATAAAAAAGCAGAGGAGTGATAAGCCAGAGCAGGATGTTTATGATTAAAAAAGCGGCCGGTATGCCGGTGAGGTTTCCCAGGAGTGATGCGGCAAAGGGCACCAGGGGGCTGAACAGCCGGTATCTCATGAGCGACTGTTCCCCGCCGGGAATGTCTCTGCCGCTCAGGTAATCGGCAACGAGCAAATATCCCCGGCTGTCTTCAGCATACACCGCAGACCAGTTTTCAACCCTGCTGAGAGAATTGAGATAGAGAGCAGACAGGCCTATCTGCAGAAGCGTTAACAGTATGAGAGATAAGCGGTAAAAACTATTCTTTTGCATCTGCTGTTATGCCTGATAGTGACCAGTGACTCGTTAATGTTTCACCGCTGAGGACGCAGAGCCCGCAGAGTATGAATAACTTTTATTCCCTTAAATTCTATTACTTCAACTTTTTCCCCAACCCCCAATTCCTCATTTCCATTCTGCAATCCGAAATCTAAAATCTGCAATCTCTAATCCCGTTCACCTTACCAAATTCTCTCCGTCTAAACAACCGGCAAAACGCCTCCGCTATCTTGAAACAAATTGTACCTCCTTATGTTTTATGCTATATTCGTTAGCTGAATCGGAGCGCAGCCATACCAAATGAATCAGGAACTCAGGAACTCAAAAATTCCTCTTTCATGGTTTTAGTTTTCAGGTAAATATTTATTCCTGATTTCTTGAGTTCCAGATTCTGCAACTTTATTTTTTCATGATTTAATATGAATAATAAATTCCAGATTGATATCAGTGTCGTTATTCCCTGCTACAACGAAGAGCAGAGCCTGCGGGAACTGTATGAGCGGCTGCGCACGGTCCTGGAGCCCATTACTGCGCAGTTTGAGCTGCTGTTTGTGGACGACGGCAGTACGGACCGCTCTATGGATATTCTAAAGGAGCTGCATGCACAGGACCGACGGGTTAAGGTTATCCATTTCAGGAAAAATTTCGGCAAGGCGCAAGCGCTTTCCCATGGTTTCCTGAATTGCCGCGGCGAAAAAGTAGTCACCATAGATGCAGACCTTCAGGATTTTCCGGAAGAGATACCAAAAACGGTTAACCTCACGCATCTTTAATTTCTTTACCGCGCTGTTTACCGGGGTCAAAATTCATGATTTCAACTGCGGGCTAAAAGCCTATCGCAGAGTGGTGACCGAAGAGATGGAACTCTATGGAGAGCTGTACCGGTTTATCCCGGCTGTTGCCGCGTGGAAAGGTTTCAGGGTAGGGGAGGTCATCGTGAGCCACGGCCCGCGGCGCTACGGTAAATCCAAATTCGGCATTGAACGGTTCTTCAGGGGTTTTTTTGACCTGCTCACCATCGTCATGCTTACCAAATATACCCAGCGCCCGCTTCACTTCTTCGGCGGCCTTGGCATGATGTTATCGTGCGCCGGTTTTTCCATAGACGCCTACCTGGCGCTGCAATGGTTTCGCGGTACGTATTTAAGCAACCGTCCCATCCTGCTGCTGGGCACCCTGTTAATTATCCTTGGTATACAGTTCATCTTTTTCGGGCTGCTGGGTGAGCTGATTGTTTTTTCTTCCAAGAAAGACAATGACCATATTGTAAGGGATAAATACGGCATTGAATAGACCGACTGCCCGCAACCTTATAACAGAAGCAGCCCGTCCCGCAGTATCTGTCATCATTCCCGCCTTCAACCGCAAAGATGAATTACAGGAACTCCTCGCAGCTCTTGCCCGACAGACCCTTGCACCCGAACAGTTTGAAATCATCGTTGTTGATGACGGGTCCACCGACGATACCCTGTTTTATCTCAAGAGCCTGGTTGACAGCGGGCGGGAGAATCTGATTTTTCACTATCAGAAAAACCAGGGGCCGGGAGCCGCCCGCAACCGCGGCATGGCCATGGCCCGCGGGGATGTATTTGCCTTTACCGATACTGATTGCCGGCCCCATCCTGACTGGCTTGAGGAACTGCTCAAGCCGTTTGCGGACAGGCATGTGGGCGCTGTGGGGGGTGCCGAGCAGTACGACGCGCAGGGAACCATTCTGCAGCAGGCAATCCACATCTGCATGACCTCATCCTTTACCACCGGCGGCCTCAGAGGAGCAACCGGCACAAAGCTTGCCCAATACTATCCGCGGACTTTTAATATGGCGATCTCACGGGATGCGTTTGAAAAGACCGGGGGGTTTAAGTCGCTCTATCACGGCGAGGATATTGAATTGAGCTTCCGTATCAAACAGGCAGGATTTGCACTGGTCTTCAATGAGCGGGCCAAAGTGCAGCACCGGCGCCGGGATACCATAAAAGGATTTGTTAAGCAGGTACTGAAGATGGGAGAGGCGCGGGTAACGCTTGCACGTCTGCATCCGGAGCTGCTCGAGCCGCTGCACGTGGTACCGGCAGCGGGGCTGCTGGCCCTGTTGCTAATGCTGGCGCTCTCATTGATTTCGAATGCTTTTTTCATTCTGCTTAAGCTGCTGCTGGTTTTTGCGTTTTTGTTTCTACTTCTGGTCGGCGCGGCTGGAAGCTGGACAGGAGCCGCCCCGGTCAGGGACAGAATGCGATTATTGTTCCTGGTGCCTGTTTTCTTTATTCTGCAGCAGTCTGCCTACGGGATTGGTTTTTATCGCGGTCTGTGGAAGTGGTTGAGGGAATCGGTAAATCGGTGAATGGGTGAATGGGTCAATCGGAGAAATTATTAGTCTTTCTTTTATCTGAATGCTCGCACTCGCATTCCTGATACTTATCCACAAGCTTTTGCAGCTTCTCGCAGAAGATCCTCCCGTCATTGCGACACATCGCAACACCGCTCACAAACCGGGCTTCGCTGCACTGGATACAGATCATGTTTTTCTCCTGATGGTTTTTTGCTGCCATGTTATTAGCAGGTTGGTGAAAAAAGTTGATTTTTTCAGGCTGGTTAAAAATGCACAGATGCAAGGCTTCCGAAATCCTGAGAAGTGAGGCGTACTTCAGGGTACGCCGCAGATGGGCGTTTTTCA
>JAPLIX010000583.1:0-2149 GCA_026388865.1 Pseudomonadota bacterium
TACCCGATATTCGTGATGCCTGGCCCAGTGAAGCAGGCCGTATCTGGTTCAGTTTCTGCCGCACTTCGGTTGACAGGCTGGGCACGTCATAGAAATTAATATCCTGCGGTATCTGTTTCAGTTCCATGCGCTTAAACTTTTCCACCACCAGCTGCTGCCGCTCTATGTAGCCCTCATACTTTACCTGAATTTCCACCTGCTGCAAAGAGCTGTCAGAGACTGCCGGCGCAAGGGATGGCATTTCCTTCACCGCCCGGTAGTCAATCTCCGGCCTCCTGAGCAGCTCCTTGAGCGTTACCGCGTGTCGCAGGGGAGCACTGCCCCACCTGCCGAGCCACTCCTGGATTACGGGCGCCGGGACAACGTTTGTTGCCGCTATCCGCCTGAGCTCTTCATCCACTTCCTGCTGCTTGTGCTGAAGCTTCATGAAATCAGCGTCTGCCACCAGCCCCAGCCGGTAGCCTTTTTCCCGCAGCCGCAGGTCGGCATTGTCTTCGCGCAGCAGCAGCCGGTATTCCGCCCGCGAGGTAAACATGCGGTATGGTTCAGTGGTTCCCCTGGTCACCAGATCATCGATGAGCACCCCGATATAGGCCTCTGATCGGTCAAGGATAAACGGCTCTGCGCCGGTTACCTGCAAGGCAGCATTGATTCCTGCCATAAGCCCCTGGGCTGCCGCCTCTTCATAACCAGAGGTGCCGTTGATCTGGCCCGCACCATAGAGCCCCGCCACCTGCTTGGTCTCAAGGGAGCGCTTTAACTGCAGAGGATTGATATAGTCGTATTCAATGGCGTATCCCGGCCGCATTATTGCAACCGACTCTAATCCCCGGATGCTCCGCAGCATGCGTATCTGAGTGTCAAGGGGAAGGCTGGTGGCAAGGCCGTTGGGATACACCTCCACGGTATCTCTGCCTTCCGGTTCTATAAATATCTGGTGACGCTGCCGGTCTGGAAACCGCATCACTTTATCTTCAATGGATGGGCAATAACGGGCACCCGTGCCCTTGATCACGCCAGTGTAGAGAGGGGAGCGGTCAAGCCCCTCCCTGATGATGGCATGGGTTTCCTGATTGGTATAGGTTATGTGACAGGGAACCTGGCTCTGGGTAATTTTTTCGGTGGAGAAGGAAAACGGCACCGGGTACTCATCACCCTCCTGAATTTCCATCACGCTATAATCTATGGTTCTTGCATCAAGGCGCGGGGTGGTGCCGGTCTTAAGCCTGCCGATAGTAAATCCGAGCTGTCTCAGGCTTTCTGCCATCCCGAGCGAGGGAGCTTCGCCGAGCCTGCCGGCGGGGAAATTGGCAAGGCCGATATGGATGAGACCATTGAGAAACGTTCCGGTAGTGAGAATCACGGCGTTGGCATAAAAGCGCTCGCCAAGCGCAGTTTCGACTCCCTCCACCTGCCCGTCGTGCACCAGTATTTTCTCAGCAGATGCCTGCTTAATATCAAGGTTTATCGTAGATTCAAGGGCATGTTTCATCCACAGCCGGTACAGCTGCCGGTCAGCCTGAGCGCGGGAAGACCGTACTGCAGGGCCTTTTTTAGTGTTTAAAAGCCGGAACTGAATACCGGTGGCATCAATTGCCCTGCCCATGATACCGCCCAGGGCATCAATCTCTTTTACCAGCTGCCCCTTGGCCAGCCCCCCGATTGCAGGGTTACAGGACATAAACGCTATGGTATCAAGATTCTGGGTCAGGAGCAGTGTGCGGCGACCCATCCGGGAAGCAGCCACGCATGCCTCACATCCGGCATGCCCGCCGCCAACCACAATGATGTCATAGTGCTGAGAATGAGAAACCATAAATTATAAATAGTCCGATACAAAAAGCCGCCAGCTATCAGGCTTTAGCTTTATTGAATAATATATGTATCTATTGTAATTTGGCTGACAGCTTATTGCTGAAAGCTATTGGTTTGTATTTCAATGTATGAATACCACAAAAGAAAATATACGTAAAGATTTCTAACCAGTAATTTTTAACTATTTGCCAATACAAATTTTTAATTTATAAGGGTAACAACGATGGAGTTGTTGCAGTGAAACCATTGCTGAGACTTGTAGATGACTGGCAGGAGTTACTGGCCAGTGGTGTATCCGAAGAGGAATATAGTGCGCTGCGCAAACACGAACGAA
>JAPLIX010000583.1:2197-3392 GCA_026388865.1 Pseudomonadota bacterium
GTGTCCCCGGATATTTTGAGGATATATCCGGTTGCCGCAGAAGACCGTAAACCCGGAATGCTTCCAGGTATCAAGCATACTGACCATGTCCCTGGTAATCTATAGTTTTCGCGGCATGGGCATTTCTCCCATCCGGCCAGTATCATATGAATGATCTTCTGAATTTGTGCCTCCCCTTCGATACGGCGGTTTCATGTTTCCTCCTTTCTTGGCACTCTCCCTGGTTCTCTCTCCCCGTCCCCAGAGGTTAAGGCGACGGCGGCGAAAACTTGATCATCCGGTGATACACGACTTCAGTGAATGCCGGCCCGACACTCGTTGCCCGCTCGAGATAGGAACGCGTGCCGAAGGCCAATTGCGTATTTGCCCGGTCGGCCGCGTGCTCGGGGCCGTCGAGCTGCAATCTGGCGCAATCGCCGCTTGACATTTGCAGACAGAAAGGCTCGCCACCGCACTGCCACGATATCTTGTAGGCAAACATCAGAGAAGCTGCAGGATCGCCGATGGGAAGATAAGCATCGGCGCTGTGTGCAAAGTCGGTATCAAAGACGCTGCCGATGGCTAACTGTGATGGCTTGGCATAGGCATTCAGGTTCATGTATGAGGCTTTGCCCGTGGCGGTGTGGTTAACGCCATAAATGACCAAGAATTCGTTGTCGGTCAGTCGTATATCGTAATCGTCAGGAAAAACCTCAGCGCCGGAACCGCTATAGATCGTGTCGCGGCAATCGACGACGTAACCCAGGTCGTTGTACTTGTTGATAACTTGGTCGCGGATCTCGTCCAGTTTCCCCATGAGTTCCATCTCGGTTTGTCCGGTTCCGCGAACGCGCAGCGCCGGAGCCGGGAATGGATGCAGGTTGTCCGCCAAGAACGCCTTCGGCGTCACCCGGAAAACCGTTACCGGCGACGATACCGGCGAGTCGGGAGTGTTGTTCAAGCTGTTCATGTAGGCCAGACCCGCGGTTTCGCCTGCCGCGCCGTTGAGCCACTTCGCATTTCGCCCCAGGAGCATGAATAAGTCGTGGCCCTGGCCGATGCCCGCGACAAGTGGCATGACACGGCCGTTTGCGTGATCAACGAGTCTATCGGTGTCATAGGCCGCCGCGCCGAAGAGCAAAAGCGTTCCCACGAGTTCGCGCGCTTGCTCGATGAACTGATGATCCTGGTGCCAGAACAGCGCATCACGTGGATT
>JAPLIX010000441.1 GCA_026388865.1 Pseudomonadota bacterium
AAAATCATGCGCGGAATATATATGCCGCGCGTGGGGTCATCAAGGTCAAAGGTGATTGTGTTTATACCATCGGACAAATCCATTTTAAAACGACCGTAAATTGCAATAACAACCTGATCGGTATCTCTATGGGCATGGCCTCCCCGTTCTGAAACGATATGATGCATGTAGAAAATTCGTTTTATTGCAAAGGGAATGTCAATACCACTTTCTATGGATGTTAAAACACCTCTGTTATCAACATTGGAAGGAAGGTCAATCCATTTAACCTCGTTCAATTTCAATACACCCATACTATAGACTCCGTCTTGCTATATTTGCCAGGATTGTTAAAGGGATGTTAAAGGCTACAGCGCCTTTATTTGCCGCTCTTTTTCGGCCTCCCCAGTGCTAAACATTCTAACGACCTTTGCAGTCTTCTTGCAACTGTTTTTTTTAACATTCTGTTTAAAAGAGACTGTCAAAAGAGACTTGCTCTGCCGGCGTCTCCATGCTACTATCGCACACTTTTTGGAGCTATAACCATGATTCATTTGACCAGCATAACACGGCAGCACGGACCTCAAATCCTCTTCCGCAAC
The DNA here is from genome assembly GCA_026388865.1 of Pseudomonadota bacterium. Taxonomy (GTDB): domain Bacteria; phylum Desulfobacterota; class WTBG01; order CAIYCZ01; family CAIYCZ01; genus JAPLIX01. The sequence continues at coordinate 582 of JAPLIX010000441.1, forward strand.
GCAAGCCTGCAGATACTGCCCGACACCCGCACCGGCCTGGTCGGTGCCAACGGCGCCGGTAAGACCACCATCTTTCGTCTGATCATGGGTGAGGAAGAAGCGGACAGCGGCGAGATCTCCTGCGCCAGAAATACCAGCATCGGCTACTTCTCCCAGGATGTCGGTGATATGGCGGGACGCTCGGCACTGCAGGAGGTGATGTCAGCGGCCGGCGATGTGATGCGCCTGGGCGAAGAAATACGGGAAATGGAGTCTGCCATGGCGCAGCCGATGGCAGAGCTTGAGATGGCTGAGCTGCTTGAGCGTTACGGTAATGCCATGGAGCAGTTTGATCATTGCGGCGGCTACGACCTGGAAGCACGCGCCCAGGCTGTATTGACCGGGCTCGGCATCGGGCCGGATGACTTTCACCGCCCGGTGGAGTCCTTCAGCGGCGGCTGGAAGATGCGCATCGCCCTCGCGAAGATATTGACCATCAATCCCGACGTGCTGCTGCTTGACGAGCCCACCAACCATCTCGACCTTGAGTCGATCATCTGGCTGGAAGACTGGCTTGCAGGTGAGTTCAAGGGCGCGCTTCTCATGACCTGCCATGATCATGATTTCATGAACCGCATCGTCTCCCGTATCATAGAGGTGGGGAACGGTGTGGTGACCACCTACAGCGGCAACTACGACTTCTACCTGCGCGAACGGGAGGTCCGCCGTGAACAGCTGCTGGCCAGCTACCGCCGCCAGCAGGAGATGCTATCCAAGGAGGAGGAGTTTATCGCCCGCTTCGCGGCTCGCGCCTCGCATGCCTCGCAGGTGCAGTCCCGGGTGAAAAAGATCGAGAAAATTGAGCGCATTGAGCTGCCGCTGGAGCAGAAGATAATCAGGTTTGCATTTCCTGAGCCGCCGCGCTCAGGAGACGACGTGGTGCGCATGGCGGGGGTCGGCAAGACCTGGCCTTTGCCGGACGGCGGCCGGAAGTCGGTCTTCGGCGGTGTTTCCGGGGTGATCAGGAGGCAGGAGAAGATTGCCGTGGTCGGCGTGAACGGTGCCGGCAAGTCGACCTTCCTCAAGGTCCTGGCAGGCCAGACCGGGCCGACAACTGGCATTGTCAGCCTTGGTGCAAATATTTTACCCGGCTACTTCAGCCAGCATGTCATGGATCTCCTTGACCCGGGAAAGACCGTTTTCGATACGGTGCAGGATGTCATTCCCCGGGAAAACATCGGCGTGGTGCGTAACCTCTGCGCGGCCTTTCTCTTCCAGGGCGATGCTGTAGAGAAGAAGGTACAGAGCCTTTCCGGCGGAGAGAAGAGCAGGCTTCTGCTGGCGACGCTTCTTGCAAGGCCCATCAACTTTTTGATTCTGGACGAGCCGACCAACCACCTCGACTTCCAGTCCCGGCAGATACTGCTTGCAGCGCTGCAGAAATTCACAGGCACGGTGGTGCTGGTGAGCCACGATCGGTATTTCCTCCGCTCGCTGGCGGGGCGCGTCTTTGAGATCGACCACGGTGAAATGCTTACCTATGACGGGGGATACGAGTATTACCTGACCAAAACCGGCCGGGACAGCCGGGCCGCATAAACAATTAAACAAGGGATGTCCCGTTTTGTTCCGGCCTGTTATAAGGTAAGTGCGCAAAAAGCGCAGGCCCTTTTCTGAATTTACTTTGCTGGCTCAAACGCTCCACATTTTCTGCTGCTGAACCATATTCCTGGCTGCCCCCGACCAGTCGTTTAGCTGCAGAATCATTTCAACCAACAGCAGCTTTTCTGCCCGTCAGTTCTATCCCACTCATAAAGCTTAATTTTTATAATTGTTTGAAAAAAGTTACTATAATCAAATCATTGGCACTTTAATTGTAAACAAATATATATTAATATAATAGCCGCTTTTAAGCAGTATTTAAAGGGCATGTTGAGAGACAGGCTAATCCTGTTTTTATCCATAGAAACCTTTTGCTCAATAATTCCGGAAACCTTTTTGCTGTGAAGCGGTCTATATTTAAGGAGCCCCGGAGTCTTTATCACTCATTGACGATTTTAATTGATATGATAGAATATAATATAAGGAACTAATGATCGTTATAAACATAATGCAGGGTTATTTACATACACTCTAAACAGGGGCTTCTATCAGTCTATGTGCTGATAGGGGTCTTTTATTTTCCAGAAGGGAAGGCGTGATATGAAGCGCGGCATAACGCGGTACAGAGTAACGGTCCGGCAATACCTCCTGGTTGTCTTCATGGTATGCGCTTTGGGCAGCGCGCAAGCATTTGCCCAGGATAGCGGTGCCGCAATTACAACAATCCAGGATACGGGAAAGGAAATGGTCCTGGAGTTCAGCATGCCCTCGTATGCAATCGTTGCGTCCCCTCTGCAGCGCTACCAGGACCTGTCAATTGAGGGCTGCAGCATCATAGCGCAGCCGGGTGCCCCGGGCGTGGCCGTGAAGGGGCAGCTGATAGATATACCGGAAGGCTATAATATAGAAGTGACTGCCCAGCCGCTGGAAAAAATAGAGACTGTCGAGGAGGGTGAGTCCGGTACAAAAAACATACGGGATGAATACCGGGCGGATGCCGGGATATATGGGGCTGACGCGCTTTTCCCGGGGCAGCTTGCAAAAGGTGAGGTTGCGGGCTATCTGCGCGACCGGCGGGTGGCCAGTGTCATCTTCTACCCGGTGCAGTACAACCCGGTCACCAGGCTGCTGGTGCTGCATAAACGGTATCGCGTATCCATCCGCTTCACGCTGGCTGCGGGCAGCAATGGCAAAACAGCAAGCGTGGAGCAGCGCAGCGCAAGCGCGCCTGCTGGAGCAGGGGAACCATTGTTCAGCCGTATTTACGCATCGCTGCTTTCCAATTACACCCCTGTTGAAGAACCGCTGCGCGCTTTGCCGCAGTCTAAGAGCGCTGTAACCATGCAGACCCAGGCGGCAGCAGGCGCGCAGAAGATCAAAGCGGTGGTGAAGGAAGAGGGCATCTACAAGATAAGCTATGAAGACTTAAGCGCGCTGGGCATGGACCTGTCAGCTGCGACCGATGAAAACCTGGCCGTTGAAAATCAGGGCACAGAGATTGCCGCGTATCGAAGCGGCAGCGGCTCGTTAAAGTCCGGTGATTATATTCTTTTTTACGGCGTGCCCTTTAAGTCGCTCTATACCAAACAGAACGTATACTGGGTGTACCAGGGGTCGGGGAACGGCAAGCGCATGGCGGCCATAGACGGGAACCCGGTCAACGGCTACCCGGTGCTGCAGACATTTAAAAGCAGTTACCATGCAGAAGAGGATAAAAAATACTGGGAAAGCATTCCGGACGGCGAGGGAGTTGACCACTGGTTCTGGGAACGGCTGCAGCCGACAGAGGCCACCGTAGCCGCCGCGAATTTCCCCGTCAGCCTGAAAAACTTCAGTACCTCAAGCGGCAATTTCTCAATGAAGGTCAATCTCCGGGGCGAAACGTCGCTGGCACACCACACCAAGGTGTATGTTAACGGAACCATGGTTGCTGACTTTACCTGGAGCGGGCAGGTGGAATTGACGCAGGACATAGCGAATATATCTCCTGCGGTCTTTTCCAACGGCAGCAATACGATAAAGATTGAGGAGATACTTGATTCCGGGACCTCTGTTGATCGTATGTACGTGAACTGGTTTGAATTGAATTACGTGGACACGTACGTGGCGGAAAACGATGTTCTGAAATTTCAAGCGGAAGGTTCGGGGGGGGCAGGGATTCAGGTAAGTAATTTCAGCGCGGCAACAATCTGGGTCTTTGATGTGACTGACCCGGTGAATGTGTCGCGCATTCAGAACCCGGACATAAGCGGCAGCAATGTGCTGCATTTTGAAGACAATCTGTCCGGCACGAAGAGGTACTACGCACTTACAGCGGGTAACTTTAAAAGCCCGGCGGAAATAGTTCTAGATGAGCCGTCAAATCTTAAATCACCCCGTACGGATATTGACTACATTATCATTACCCATGAGTCATTTTATGATGCCTCACAGCAGCTGAAAAATTATCGGGCATCCCGGGGGCTGAGTGTGGAGGTGGTAAAGATCCAGGATATTTATGATGAGTTCTCCTACGGGCTGAAAGATGCGCGGGCCATAAAGGATTTTCTCTCCTATGCCTATAATAACTGGAATGCGAGCGGGCACCCGGCATATGTGCTGCTGGTGGGGGATGCGAGCCTGGACTACCGGGATGACGCGGGGAAGTTTGCCGCGGGAAATGTTGATTTTGTACCCACGTATTTATATCAGACCGATAATCTGGGAGACACACCGACGGACAACTGGTTTGTGTGCGTGAACGGAACAGACGCCATTCCTGACATGATAATAGGCAGGATGAGCGTAAAGACCGTGGAAGATGTGACCAATATTATTGAGAAGGTTATAGCGTATGAAGGCGAAGCCGCGGGTGACTGGAGCAACCGGGTTATTTTAGCGGCAGATAATGGGTTTGAAACTGCTTCTGATAAATTAGTGTCATTACTTCCCGCGCCCTATACACCGGAAAAGGTCTACCTGAGCACGTATGCCAATGTGCAGGCGGCAACCACTGACCTGGTAAACAAGATTAACGACGGGAGCCTGTTGACGACCTACACCGGTCATGGCTCGGTTGATAACTGGGCCGGGGAATTTCTCTTCCATACGCCCGATGATAAGGACTCAGTGCCTCGCAATGATGTGGATCGCCTCACCAACGAATACGGCCTCACGTTTGTTCTGACGCTTAACTGCCTGAACGGGTTCTTCCCTAATTTTCTTGATAAGTATTCTCTTGCAGAAGAATTCGTGCGTGCCCCTAAAAAAGGAGCGATCGCGTGTCTTGCCCCCACCGGCATAGGATATCCCTCAGATCATGACGCGCTCGCTGAAAAGATTTTTAGCCGCCTGTTCACTGACCATGACAATATCGCCGGTTCTGTAGCGTATACAGCCAAGATTAATGCCTATGCGCAGCGACCGTCCCGGGAGATACTGGAAACATTTACTTTCTTTGGCGACCCGGCAACCGAGCTTAAGATTTCATCCCCGTCTCCAACGACAACCACCACCACCGCGACTACCACCACTACCACAGTACCGGGCGGTCTGTGTCCGGCTGCCGCCGCCATGGGGAAAGGCAGCCCTCAGCTTATGACTGTCTATGCGCTGCGGGACAATGTGCTGTCCAAGACCACAGTAGGCAAGGCCAGTGTCGCTGCCTATTATCAGCATGCGCCGGAAATTTCCGCCATCTTTGCGTCCCGGCCGGAGCTTAAAGCGAAAGCGCAGAAGCTTATGCTTCAGCTGCTGCCGGCATTCGGCAACATGATAGCCCAGCGCAATACCAGGATCAGCAGGGCTACCCTGCAAAGCGGAACCAGCCTCATAGACAGCCTGTCACGTTTTGCCGGCCCTGCGCTGCAGCGCTACCTTATGAATCTCAAGGCTGACATTCAGCGCGGCACGCTTCTTAAACAGTTTCGGGTTGCAGTGCAGTAGTTCATTGGGCCAGCACTTAGAAAAAATACGGGGACGGTGTACCACATATCGTCCCCGTATTTTACAGTAGATGCTGTGAGGTCAAATTTTTAT
>JAPLIX010000396.1:0-10059 GCA_026388865.1 Pseudomonadota bacterium
GCGCCTTGCGCAAAAAGCCGGCGTCAAAACCCTGCTCGAAATCGGCGCGGGCCGGGCAAACCTGACAAAAATCATGCTCGACCAGATGGCTGCCATGAATATCTCGCTTCCTCTGGTTACCACCGACTCTCAGCCGGTTATCCTGGACAATATCGCACAATTAAAAGCAGAGTATCCCCGGGCGGATATGCAGGCGCTCCTCTGGAACATCACCGACCCGCCGCCGGAGGATCTGATACAGACTGTCCAGCATCCCGTGCTGGTGTATGAGCGCTATACCCTGAACTATGCAAATGTCTCGGCAATAAAAAATATTGCCCGTGTCGCGGACATTCTGGTGCTGGGGGACTGGTTTAACTGTACCGGTAAGCTTTTTGCCTATGATGAAGTTTTCAAGAAGATTGGAGCCATGCCCTTTTTCTTCAAAGATATAAAGCCCCTTCTTGATGAGCATTTCCCCAACCAGCATATTTTCGACCAGCGGGCCATTGATGCCATCAAGCTGCCCAATATAACGCTTCTGATTGCGTGGAAATAGCTGGGCAGATAACAGAATACAGATGCCAGACTGCAAGACGTCATTGTCTGTTCTCTTTGGTCTTTGTTTTTTTATCTGTCCTCTGTCTTCTGTTATCTGTCTTCTTCCTTTGCAAACTCCCATTTCCCCCGCCGCGTTTTATAGCGCAGGGCGGCTTTCAGCAGCTTCAGGAATTCAGCGCGCGATAGTTCCCGTGCTCCAAAGCTCGACAGGTGCCGGGTGGTGACCTGACAGTCAATCAGGGAAAAGTCCCACGACTCCAGGAACCGGGTCAAATGCACAAACGCGACTTTTGACGCATCGCTTACCCGGGCAAACATGGACTCGCCAAAAAATGCCCTTCCCAGCGCTACGCCGTAAAGGCCTCCCACCAGTTCGCCATCCTGCCAACTCTCAACTGAGTGGGCATAGCCTTCCTGGTGCAGGCAACAGTAGGCGTCAACCATCTCATCCACAATCCAGGTACCGTTCTGGTGCGGCCTCTTAATCTGTGCGCATTCGCGAATAACATCTTCAAATGCTTGATCCAGCGTAATCTTAAAAGGCCCCTGTTTTATGGTGCGCGCAAGGCGTTTCGACACACAGAGATCTTTGGGCTTAAGCATAAGACGGGGGTCAGGAGACCACCATAAGATGGGCGTGTCTTCTGCATACCAGGGGAAAAGGCCCATCCGGTATGCAAGCAGCAGCCGCTTCATGCTCAAATCACCACCCACCGCAAGCAGTCCATCCGGGTCTGCATGTTCTGGAGGCGGAAACACGAGTTTGTCGGTAAGTTGGTAGACTGGCATAATATCAGGGGTTAGGGGTTCGTGTCTAGCAGGCTGTTGAAAAACACCCGTCTGTCCCGACCTGCGTCGGGATTGCGCTCATTCCCGATAGCTGTCGGGATCATTGCGACGTACTGTAAAGTACGACTCATTCCTCACGATCTCGCGCGCCTTGCATCCGGATGTTTTTGACCAGCCTGGGGAAAAACTACTTTTTCAACAACCTGATAGGGGTTGCAATGGGGAGAGCGAAGCCCGTCAGATACTTATTTCAAAAATATCCTCAATTGCTTCCTGTTGCGTTTCAAAAACACTTCTTTCGGTCCTGTTTCTCAACTCAAGGCAATTGCAGGTCACAGGGATATTTTCTTTTTCATAATATTCCAGCGCCTCATTATTCCAGGTAATGGGAAACAGCCGGCATATGGAGGGAATAATTCTTCTGGGCAAACGCTCTTCCGCTGCCAGCTTGAATAATATGCACCCCTTTTGTTCCGGCAAGCGGAATATGCAGCACCCTGCGCTCCCGACTTTACTCCTGATGGAATTGCCGCCCAGAAAATCCCTGTCACCGGACCAGTCAGGTGCAAAAAATTCTTCGAACCTGCTGTTGCTGATGCGCTCAATCTCCTCCCGATGCTCCCATATCAGATCGTATGCCTCTTTATCCACGTCAGCGCCATACTCGCAGCAGATATCCCTGCACGGGGAACCCATGCACCCCTGCTCGTCAAATCCTTTGTGTGCATAGACTTCAGCAGATATTTTTGCGATTCTTATTTTATTCATCTGCTGATAATAGCAAAATTAAGACCCCCGTGCACCTTATTTTACAGGATCCCGTTTTTGTCCAGTAGGTGCAAATTAGCTGATACACAGGTTTTAAAAAATACCTTGAGACTGTTTGTCTGGCACTATCTTTCAAAGTATTCTATAAATACTATAGAGGCATTACATGTGGTTGCCGGCAGCTGGCTGCTATAAGCAGCTAGCCGGTTTATAACACGATCTTATAAAGATGCGGGGCAACATACATGAAACAAAGAAAGTCTCTTGACCAAACTGAGGAAAAAGCGAAGGGTGCCGGGAAGCCGCAGGTAAAGCAAAGCAACCGCCTCATGCAGGAGAAAAGCCCGTACCTTTTGCAGCACGCGGAAAACCCGGTCGACTGGTACCCATGGGGAGACGCGGCTTTTGAAAAGGCGCGCAGCGAAAACAAGCCGGTATTTCTTTCCATCGGCTACTCGACCTGCCACTGGTGCCATGTGATGGCCCATGAGTCTTTTGAGGATTTGGAAGTTGCCCGTCTGCTCAATGACGCGTTCATATCCATCAAGGTAGACCGGGAGGAGCGGCCTGATCTTGATAATATATACATGCGCGTCTGCCAGATGCTGACGGGGAGCGGCGGCTGGCCCCTCACCATACTCATGACACCGGAGAAGAAGCCTTTTTTCGCCGGGACCTACATCCCGCGAGAAGACAGCTATGGACGCATTGGCATGCTTGACCTGATTCCCCGCGTGAAAGAGCTTTCGGAGGTGAAACACAGCGCGGTGCTTGATTCTGCCGGCAAGTTCGCTGCAGCGCTGCAGAAGACAGAAGACAGCGCGGGCGGCAATGACCTCAGCCGGGAAATACTGCACATGGCTTTCGAGGAACTCAGCCAGCGTTTTGATGAGAAAAGCGGAGGGTTTTCCCGCGCCCCGAAATTTCCAACACCGCACAACCTCTATTTCCTTCTTCGCTACTGGCATCAGTCAAAAGATAAGCAGGCGCTGCACATGGTTGAAAAAACTCTTCAGGAAATGCGCCAGGGCGGTGTCTATGACCACATCGGATTTGGCTTCCACCGCTATGCTACTGATCCTGAGTGGCTGATCCCCCATTTCGAGAAAATGCTCTATGACCAGGCGCTTATTGCCATGGCCTATACCGAGGCATATCAGGCAACAGGTAAAAAAATATATGCCCAGACCGTGCATGAGATACTGAGCTATGTGCTGCGCGCTATGACCTCGTTTGCCGGCGGGTTCTATTCCGGAGAGGATGCGGACAGCGAGGGGAAAGAAGGAAAGTTTTATGTCTGGACCGAGGATGAACTGCGCGCCGCCCTTCGGCCTGATGAGGCTGACCTGATTATCAGGCTGTTCACTGTCAGCAAGGAAGGGAACTTCCATGACGAGGCCACCGGGCAGAACACCGGGGCAAACATTTTCCACCTCACCGGGTCCTTCTGCGAATCTGCCCATGCGCTGAAAATGACTGAGCATGATCTGTACCTGCGCTTTGAAACCGTGCGGGAAAAGCTGTTTGCCATCCGCGGGCAGCGCATTCATCCCCACAAGGATGATAAGATGCTCACTGATTGGAACGGGCTGATGATTGCGGCCCTTGCCCGGGCTGCGCAGGTCTTTAATACGCCGGCCTATGCTGATGCTGCAAAAAAGGCTGCCTCGTTTATCCTCAACAATCTGCACACACCCGACGGCCGACTCCTGCACCGGTACCGGGACGGCGAGGCTAAAGTTGCCGGGATGGCTGATGACTATGCCTTTTTTGTCTGGGGGCTGCTTGAGCTGTACGAAACAACCTTTGAGGCAGAGCACCTGATCACCGCACTTGCCCTGCAGCATGAAATGATTGAACACTTCTGGGACGCTCAGGCCGGAGGGTTCTACTTTACTGCTGATGATGCGGAGAAACTCCTGGTCCGGCAGAAGGAATTTTATGACGGCGCAGTCCCTTCGGGCAATTCCATAGCCATGCTCAATCTTTTGCGCCTGGCGCGCATGACCGGGCAGAGCACCTTTGAAGATAAAGCGCTGGGCATTGCCCGGGCCTTTGCAGAAAGCGTCAGCCGGGTGCCTTCAGCCTATACGCAGCTCTTGACAGCAGTTTCTTTTGCCCGCAGCCCCTCTCATGAAATAGTGATTGCGGGAGACCCGCAGGCAGAAGACACGAAAGAAATGATAACGGCGCTGCGCCGTGCTTTTATCCCGAACAAGGTGGTGGTGCTGCGCCCCGCTGATAAAAGATCGGCTGCTATTACCGCCATCGCGCCCTACACCAGAGAACACACGGCCATCGATGGCAGGGCAACCGCATATGTGTGCCGGAATTATGCCTGCAATCTGCCGACGACTTCTGTTGACAAAATGCTCGAGTTGCTTAAGGTGAAGAAATGAAGGTATCTGTCCAGCGCTATAAAAATCTTGCGGCACTGAGCAGCAGTGCAGCAATGCTGGTACGCACTGCAGCTGAAGGCGCGGTAAAAGAAAGAGGTCTGTTTACCCTGGTGCTTGCCGGCGGAAAAACTCCCCGCCTGCTCTACAGGCTGCTTGCCGCTCCTCCCTGCAAAGAGTCAATGCCCTGGCCCTCCATACATCTTTTTTGGAGTGATGAGCGGTTTGTTCCTGCTGCAGACCCAGCAAGAAACTTCCAGATGGCGCGTGAAGCACTAATCTCAAAGGTTGCACTTCCGCCCGCAAACATTCACCCGGTTCCCGCAGATGCCGGCAGCCCGCATGCTGCTGCCGCCGCATATGAAACAAGCCTGAAAGATTTTTTTAAAAAGACCAGCTCAGCAGATGCCGGGAGAGGATTATTCCCCGTCTTTGATATGATACTGTAACAGGCGAAATGGGTCCCCTCTGTTTCGGGATCTCAGGCAAGGACGCCCGTGCCCCGGGTAACCCTTACGCTGCCGGTTATCAACAGCAGCCGCTGCGTGGTGTTTCTCATTTCCGGTGGAGGAAAAAGGGACGTGGCAAATGCAAGTATCAGCAATACGAATGCCGCGCGAAAGATCTATCCCGCAGCCCTGGTGCAGCCGGAAGGGGAACTGCACTGGCTTATAGACGAACAATCAATTTGAACTCAGCACTTTTCTATCCTGCTTCATTACCTTTTTAGTATCCTGAAAATACTGTCCCTCGTTATGTCAAGGAATGCTTCTTTTCGCACCATCCCGTCCATGGCCACGCTATCCCCGCGCAGGGCATCGGAAAAATCCTGATTGCTGTCGGAAATATTTTTGGTTAGCCTGCGCAGGAGCTTTCGCTCCTTGCCGTTGCAGACAAACAAACGCTCCTCGCCCTTGTGCCGTATCTGGTAGCTCACCACCCGCCACACCTTTTCCCGCGGGAAATCACACGTTGGATGGATAAGAGCTTTGCCGTCGTTTCTGAACGTAAAATAGCTGTACGGTATCCCCTTCTCCTTGGTGAAACCAATATGCCGGTCTATAACGTGCACGATCGCAGGCGGTGACCAGGAAAGTTTCTGATGGCACCAGTCCCTGGGGTTGTCAAGCGACGGACAGAGCCCCCGCTCAAGGCACGGAGCATAGAGCGTGAGAGCGGTGTGCTCAAGGAGCATATCGCGCAACTGGATAAGCCTGCGGGAAGAAGCCCTGGTGCCGGGGTCGATGAGGATCAGGGTACCATGCGGGGAAAGAAGCTTTTCAAGTATTGGTGCAAGCACGGAAAATGATTCCTGGTCGATCTCGGTGAATACGTTACCCGCGATAATGAGATCATACTGCGTACCTTGCGGAATCAGGGGATGGGGAAATCCCGCTGTCATTATGGAGCCGGCGCGAAAATGGAGCTGCCATGTGCTTGATGATGGAAATTTTTGCACTGCCAGGTAGCGGCTGATTATTTTTTTTGCTGTTGTTACATTTTCATCCACCTGGTCGATGCCCCACAAATCTATCTTTTGTATGTCCGGGGAAAGAAGGTTCTGATGCGCCGCAAGATACTCAAGCACCCCCAGGAGAAATGTTCCCGGCCCGCAGCCAAGGTCAAGAATGGAAACATGGGGTTCTGTAAAACCTTTTATATCGGGGTGGGTAAAAAGCTCGTCAAGCACCGGAAGGAGTTTTACCAGGTTCACCGGCAGATAATAGCAGCTGTAGGCCCTGCGCAATGCCCTGCTGCGAAACAGATCACCCTTGAAGCTGCTGTCACCGGCGAGGTATTCGTCGGAAATAGTTTTTACCTGCGCAGACAGCAGCTTTACTGCTCTTGATTGGGCATTAACCGGAGATGAAAGACCTGCGTAATGCAGCAGGAGCTGCTCTAACACCGGGGATAGTGTTATGTTTTTGCCGTGCATATTTCACTCTTTGACCGCTGCCCCGAGAATGCCGAGCATTTTCTTCTCCAGGGTTTTTACTACTTTTAAATTCTGCTGCCTGAGCGCGGCCTTCCAGTCTTCACTTTTAAAACGGTTTTCTGTCGGGTGCAGGAGGATGTGTCGGGTAATAAAATTTTGATAAAGGGACGGGTATAGTTCCTCAAAAAAATAACAGCCCCCGGTTCTGAGCACCCGGGCAATTTCAGCAAGCCCTCCCCGCCAGTCAGGAACATGGTGCAGCACGCCGAAGCCAAAGACCGCATCAAACATTGCATCGTTATAGGGAAGGCGGAGAACATCAGCCACACAGGAAGATACCGGAGGGTGATCTGATGCAGCAAGGCGCTTGCGCGCCTTTATAATCATCTCCCTATCAAGGTCCATGAGATGCAGGCGTGAAGGTTTAAATTTTTCAATAATAATCTCTGCCCCGGCCCCCCTTCCAGCGCCGATTTCAAGAACTGTTGAGCCGGGTCTTAATGCTGCGGCCCGATGGAGAGCGTTGATTTCCAAACGCTGCTCGAAAACCCGAACAGGATTATTGACCGCCCACCGCTCTGCCCAGTTCAGTTTCATCTGTTCTGGTTCCTGCGGTTATTTTGATATACTTCATTAAGAAAGTATGTTTCTTTTCGATGTGCAAGAGTGTTTTTTTTATGCTTTCTCTGAAGCCTCGTATGGAGAGAAGCTCCAGCGTCTCCTGAAGGCTCTCATATCCTTCGTCAGACATAAGCGCAACATCTCCATCACGATGATGAATGCGGAACACCTTGTGCTTAGTCCTACGATTCATAAATTCGATGTCGAATTTACTCACTCAGGACTTAGTGCGGTTCGATCCCGATCACATCGGGACTCACCGCCCTGAGTTCATCGAAGGGCTGAGTGAGCATTGCAAGGCATTTCTTTGGATCCCATACGTCACCGTATTTGCGAATCGAAGCACTTAGTGATTGCATCCATGATAAGCTCAATTAAATCTTTTCGCGATTGATCAGCTATTATTTTTATGTCAAACCCCTCTGTGCGGCACCCCTGCGTCCGGGCAAAGAGAATGTTTTATCCGTTCTTGCTGTCAGTGCCTGTTGCGCGGCTTATCGTTTAACCCCGGCCCTGAACAGGCCAAGGACCTGGGTCTTGAATGTCACCAGGCCGTTTTCAGCTTTTTCCGCCTTGATTTCGTCCCAGTCCCTGGTGACGTGATTATAGATATAAACACCTACCTCTTTGCCCCCCGCGAGCATAGTTCTATACGGGATGGTGATGGTGACATCCCGGTTAAAAAAGTTCCGGTAGGGCCCGAAGTGCACAGCCGGCCCCGCCGGCGAGGCGCTCTTCATGGCGGGCGGATTCAGCTGCTGACCGATGTTTATCACCGTATCTTCCCACATGCAGTCATTGGTGTCCTTCGGATCATTGATGGGAATTGCTGTTTCCGGAGTGAATGTCTGCGGCCGTTCAGGATACGGGTCTTTGGGGATTTCAATCCGGGCACCTTGTATCATGCTGAAAGGCGCGGTTGCTTCAACAACACCGCCTTCCTGTTTTTTTATCAGCTGTGAAGCCGCGATCCGGATGCTGGTCTCTCTGGGGAAGAGATTGAATCGTTCCAGCGTGCCCCGTAACACTACATAGTATGCGGTGGCAAACAGCTGCCCCACACCGCTGTAGGACGGCGCGGCAGTTATCGTTGCCGCGGCATTCGCGGAACCGCAGCTTACCTGGTTGCCTGCCGCATCCTCACAGTAGGTAAGATCGTATTTCCCCGCATCAAGGTCTGCCCTGGGAACAATGGGGATTTTATTGGGCTCCCGCATAACCAGGATATTATCGAAGTTATCATAATACCAGTGGCAGGGGGCAATGATCATCTTGTCAATGCCGTCTTCCTTTACCGCCTGGATATTATCCCGGATGCTTTTAAAGTGCCCGCCGAGGTCCTTGCCGAAGGTAACCCCGTAGCTGAAAAAGTTATCATCCAGGAGGTCGCTCTCAACCCCCGCTTTGGTGAACACCAGGTTATAGCGGCCGCCGAAAGCGGTTTTGAGCGCCTTTTTCCAGGAGAGATAGTTGAGATAGGCATTCTCGTGGTAGACCTCGTTACACCAGGGATGCCCGGAAGGGCCTTCAGCCGGCCAGTTAAGCCCTCTGGTCACATAAATCATGGCAATCGTGCTGCCCTCCGGGAATGCCTCGATGAACGGTTTGAGATTTATGATGTTCATCGCGTTAAACTCCGGGGTTCTTCCCACCTGTCGGGTCTGGTACAGCTCGACCTTATCCAGCACCCCGAGTTCGCAGAGGCGCTCCTTCACGTAATTCCCGGTAAAGAATTCATTGGCATACCGGTTATGGTCCGTGGTCTCGCGGGCAAGGAGCATCTTCGTGAACCCTTCGCTGACGAACTGCTGCGCCACATCCATTTCATGCTCAGTGTAGCCCTTCACCGCCTCATACATACCGAAGCGCACATCAATCCGGTCACCGAAAGACGCTTCCAGCTGCTGCCTGGTGGAGGCCATAATTGCTTCAGCGTCGGCCGCGGGCACATTCGACTCGGGCGGCTCAGTGGGACCGCCCATTATTCCATAATAACGCATGAAGGTTAAACAGCTCCCTTCAAACATATCGCACGCTCCATTGGGAAACGGGACCTGGCTTGAACCGATCTTGTACCACCCGGTAACCAGGTCTTCCCCAGTGCGAGGGTCGGGAGGATAGCTTAACTGACCGGTCATGGCGCTTATCACCTGGCCTGCCGGTGTTATGGGAACTCCCGGAGGAATCATATCAGGCCTCACGGAGGGAACCGCCGGGTTGACATTTACATATATGCCATTCTCCAGCTTATAGAAACCGTAGCTGTCAAAAAGCGCATCACTGCCGGGATATGAGGCAGTCAGCACCCAGGGCACCAGACCCATGTGCATTTCATGGGGGAATTCACCGACATGTCCGATTTTGCAGGGCTGACCGGGATACTGCGTCAGGTCGCCAATACGTGAGTAATCATGGCTGTGATATGAATACTCAAAGTTGTAGCCCGCGGGCATGCCCCAGTCGGTGATCAGGACGGCAACTTTATCTTTAGGCGGAGTTAACTGGGCGCTTACCATACAAGGCAGCAAAAACATAATAGTGCATATTAGGATAATTCTTGTTACTCGCATCGCTGTCTCCTTCAATAGGATAGTTGCTGGAATGGATTAGTGTTTTGAATGGTTATATATAAATAAAGGCCGCGTGAAGAGTGAAGATACTATGCTTCACGTGGCCTCGTTATGTGCGGCTGGTAACGGAAAAGTCTCTGTACTGATAGTTCCCATCATGTGAGTGGTCCCCGTAATCACGCATTATCATGCCTCATGCGCAGAACGTTTAATCATCTCAGGTATTATAAATTTATATTTATATACCCCGAACCCCCTCTTAATTTGCGGCAGGGCACGCAACCGCTCGCTCTGTTTTCCCGTGTTTCCGGCTCCAATACACTACCTTGTGCTGCCCCGGTAATCACTATACCCTGTTTCTTTTATTTGGTCGCTTTAAAACATAAGCCGCACGACCGCGACGGCGACAATAATGCCTATGGCATCAGCAATAACGCAC
>JAPLIX010000396.1:10064-12715 GCA_026388865.1 Pseudomonadota bacterium
CCAGGTACTTTGTTTTGCGGATGCCCACAGCTCCCAGGTACACCGCAAGCACATAAAAGGTTGTTTCCGCGCTGCCGATGATAACCGCAGAAATCCTGCTGGCAAGGGAATCAGGGCCGGTACTCTTGACGATATCGGTAAATACTGCCGTGGACGCGCTTCCGGAGAGGGGCTTGATGAGCGCCACCGAAAGCACTTCCGGGGGAATGCCCAGCCCGGCCAGGGAGCCGGCAAGAGCTGTCCTTATAATATCAAAAGCACCTGATGCCTGGAAAGCCTTGACCGCGATAAAAATGGCAAGCAAATAGGGGAAAATATTTATAGTTACCCGGATGCCCTCTTTTGCCCCCGAGACAAAGGAGTCATAGACGCGCACCTTTTTAAAAGCAGCGTAGAGCACGGTGAACAGTATAAAGGCCGGGATCATAAGCTGGGAAATAAACGTGATGGTTTTCATCGGGCAAACCTCCTGAAGAGAAACAGGATGCAGAGAGCAATGGCGGCGGAAATCATGGTCGCGCAGATTGTGGGCAGCACGATGCCCGAAGGATTTGCCGCCCCGAAATCTGAGAGGATGCCGACCACGGTAAAGGGGATGAGTTGGACGCTTGCGGTGTTGACGACAATGAAAAGCATCATCTCAAAGCTCAGGGTGTCCTTTTCCTCGTTCAGCGTCTGCAGGTCCTGCATGGCCTTGATGCCCAGCGGTGTTGCCGCATTGCCGAGGCCGAATAAGTTTGCCAGCATGTTGAGCGTGATGGAGGATATCGCGGGATGGTCATCAGGAATTGTTGTAAAAAGGCGAGTGATCAGGGGCCTGAACAGGTGGGAGATCCGGTGGATGAGCCCTGAATCCTCGATAATCTTTGTAATGCCGAGCCACAGCGACACGATGCCCAGCAGGTAGAGGGATATTTCAACGGCAGTCTTTGCTCCCTCAAAGATGGCCTTGGTGAGTTCCTCAAGCCTTCCCGTAAAGCTGAGTCAAAGGTATTTGCGTGTACAACCGGGGCGGCAGCTGCATATTTTAATTACGCGCGCCAGGCACTGCGTTCCCATTGCAGGGCCTGTTCATAATATTTAAAAAGCTTCTCACGCTTTTTAAATTCTTTGGAATGGACCCGTTGCCTTCCATAGCAGGGTTCAACGACTCCGGCAGCGTGAAGCATTTCATGATAGATAACGAACTCGACGAAATAGCGCGGCACGGTGCTGCTGTCCAGAACAGGATTTATGCGTATGATGTCTCTATCTCTCTGATAGCTGCCCAGCCTTCTTTTCCTCACCACGCGGCGGAGGCTGCGTTTGCCCCAGGTAATAGCTGACGGAACACTGCTTTTGAAATACTCTCTGTTTAATGCGATAAACAGGTCCAGCAGATTGTAATACCTGCCCGTTGATTTAATGTTGAGTGCGCGCGGCTTCCGTGCATCAAGGCATGCCTGGTTTCGGAGAATGAATTCCCGCACTTTTAAGATGGGCTTCTTTCTTCTTTTGATAAAGATGCATATCTCATCAAGCACATCAGGACCGGCGTTTAAAAACATCCGGTGGAGCCTGATGGAAATACCTGCTTCCCTTTCCCTGATTGAAAGCATTGAAACCGTGTTGCCGGTAAGGGTGAGTGAGACTGGTTTAGCGGTTGTTGCCTGAAAATAGTCCTTGAGTGACTGTTCATCAAGGGCCGGCACTAATGGCAAGGTTAACTGCTTCATCTTTTATAACTGAGAATGGCCGGCACTAGCGGCTTTTATTCAGCAGCCCGCACGCTGAGATACCTAAATTAAATGCGCTCTGCAGAGCCTCTTCTTTTTTAAGAATATCCCCGGGCTCCCGCACACCCGCAACACCCATCGTACCGATAATTTCCATCTTGAATATTTCACCGAGTATTCTCTCGTAGACGGATAAGGGCAGTTTCTGATATGCGCTGTCATTGAAAAAATTAACCTGCAGCACCACCGCCTTCTTGCCGCTCAAATTATTCTTTTCCACTTTCAGGGATTGAAGGTTTACCATTTTCTGATCAATGCTTCGCTCAAAAAACGCCAGAAGCTTTGCCGGCGGGGTGCCCACATAAACCGGGGAGGAAAAAACCAGAAGGTCGCTCTGTATCATCTTCTCATGAACACGGTCCATGTCATCCTGCCATTGGGGACAGGCTTTGTCATTCACCCAGCAACTGAGATAGCAGCCCTGACAATACTGTATAGTGAGCTCATATATATTGATCTTTTCTGTTTGAGCTCCCGCAGCGCGAGAGCCATCCAGAAACCGGTCAAGCAGTATATCCGAGTTTCCACCCTTGCGCGGGCTCGCCATAAAACCCAGTACCTTCATTGATCAACCTCCGGGAAATTTGTTTTCCAGCAAAACAGCAGTGATGTAATGATGGAGCAACTGCATGGAACCAGGCGTGCTTCTCCTGATTTCGTGTATCATTTAAATCCATGGTACCAACGTATGCATGGAACATATTTTGAATTTATTATCACTTGTATTCTAAAATACAAAATAAAAAAGGGGCGGCGGGTCATAATAAATCCCCGTCCCCTTTAATAGCTATGAGAGAATGTGCAGTATTACACTTTGCCCAGCGGAGCAACTTCTTTACCGTATGTTTCGTTCAGCACCTGGGCAAGGGCCGCATA
>JAPLIX010000508.1 GCA_026388865.1 Pseudomonadota bacterium
CCGTTTTCTACGGCCCAGCTATTACCGCCTCACAGAGCACATGCTGCAGGAGGGAGAAGACCGCTTCTATATTCCCTTGAACGGCAGGAAGCATTATATCGTGACCCGTGGCACGTGACCCGTGAGATTTTATTTTTCCCATTCACCTATTCACCGACTCACCCATTCACCGCTATTCCGCAATCCGCATTCTGAAATCCGCATTCCCCTCGAACCCTCGACCCCTTGAATCCTTGAACCCGCAATTCCTTTATTTTCCCAGCTCCTTTGACCTCTGAGTTGCCGCCTCCACCGCATCCATGACCAGCCCCTTAAAGCCCCCTTTTTCAAGAACGTGCAGGCCGCTTATGGTGGTGCCGCCCGGCGAAGTAACCTGCTCTTTCAGCCTGGTAGCTGATTCCTGTGTTTCCTTTACCAGCGTCGCAGCACCATAGATTGTTTGGGATGCAAGCTCTGAAGCAACTGTGCGCGTCAGCCCCACCTTAACTCCGGCATCAATTAACGCTTCGAGAAAGAGAAAGACATAGGCCGGCCCGCTGCCGCTCAAGCCCGTCACCGCATCCATGAGCTTTTCATCAACCAGCACTGTTTTTCCCAGAGCGGTAAATATTTTCTCCGCTGCCTCCAGGTCCTGGCTTGTTGCGCCGGGGCCTGAACAGAGAGCAGTCGCGCTTTCAAGAACCAGCGCCGCAGTGTTGGGCATGGCCCGGATAACGCGGCAGTTGCCTGAGAGAAGCGCTGCAACAGTATCGGTCTTAACGCCGGCGGCGATTGAAAGGAAGAGTTTTGTTTTATCTGTTGCCGCCGCGCACTCTTTCATGACTGCGGGCAGAACCTGCGGCTTTACCGCGATGATGATGACGGAAGAATCCGTGACCAGCTTTTTGTTGTCAGAGCAGGTCTTTATTTTGTAGGAGTCCTTGAGATACTTCAACCGCTGCGCGGTGATGTCAGAAACTGTAATCTGCGACGAAGAAAACACCCGGGCTTTGATAATGCCGCGGATGATGGCCTCACCCATAGCCCCGCCGCCAAGAATGCCAAGCTTTACTTTCTTTAAATCCATAACCACGCCCTCCCTTTATGTCATTGGGTATTGTAAAAAGATAACCACAGAGATCACAGGGAAATAATCTTCCTGCCAACAGCCCGAGTAGTTTCCCGTTGTCGCCCCTCTGTGTCCTCTACGTTGTTTTTCTCGTTTTTTGCGCGCGATCACTTACAAACAATGTCGCCATGCACTTAAGGCCGGGTACCCCAGTCGATTCGATTCTTAACTAAATTTTTTTGAGGTCACAGAGAATTTCTCTGAGCACTCTGTGTTTTCCCCTCAGCTCCTTGTTTTTGTGTGAGTTTATGGAATGACAAGGTCATTGTCAACTGGTTTGACATGCTCCCACAAGCGAAATCCCCGTATTAAGCTAAAAATCTTGACAGCTTAGCCATTTACTTTATATTGAGAGAACAATAATAGAAGAAGCATAAAAAACAATGTTATGACGCTCAACCAGAGCCAGGGAGATAGGAATCCGAGTGTCCGACAAGGAAGCCACAGCCCGTATCAAGATCAATAAGCTGCTCGAAGCGGCAGGCTGGCGTTTTTTTCTGCAGGGAAGCGCGCCCGCCAACATCCGCCTTGAGCCCAGCGTGACGATCAAGTCATCCGATCTGGAATCACTTGGCGAGAACTTCGAAAAGACGAGCAAGGGCTTCATCGACTTCCTGCTGCTGGACAACAAAGGCTTCCCACTCATCGTCCTTGAGGCCAAATCGGAAGACAAGAACCCGCTCGTCGGTAAGGAGCAGGCCCGCAAATACGCCAAGTCCCAGAACTGCCGCTTCGTCATCCTCTCCAACGGCAACCTGCACTACTTCTGGGACCTGGAGCGCGGCAACCCCTACCTCATTACGTCCTTCCCTACGCCGGACTCGGTTATCGGCTACCAGCAGGTTACGCCCAACCCTCAACGCTTCGTCGAGGACCAGGTCAACGACAACTACATCGTGCTGACCCAGCGCCCGAA
>JAPLIX010000565.1 GCA_026388865.1 Pseudomonadota bacterium
TGCCGGTTGCCGTGGCCATCGGCATTGACCCGGTCTCCTGGATGATGAGCAGCACCCGCCTGGCAGACCTGGGCCAGGATGAGTTAGCCATTGCCGGAGGATTCAGGGGAAAGCCGGTAGAGCTGGTAAAGTGTGAAACCAATAACATCCTGGTGCCGGCAAACGCGGAGTTTATTATAGAGGGAGAAATCCCCATGGAAGTTGAGAAAGAAGGCCCCTACGGGGAAATGTTTGGATACATCGGCAAGGAAACGAACACCTTCTACATAAACATAAAGGCAATCACCCACCGCAATAACCCCTGGCTCTATAATATCTGGACCGGCATCGGCGGCGGGTACCTGACCATGCCATGGGATGTGGGGAACTTCATCCGCTTGAAGCGCATCATGCCCAACCTGGTGAAATTATATACCCCGCCGGAGACAGCTTCAATTGTCATTGTCTGCATTGACAAAAAATTTCCCGGCGAAGGAATTGAAGCAGGGATGATGATACTCGGATACCGGCTGGTTGGATTCAGCAAGAAAATGGTCATAGTGCTTGATAAGGATGTGGACCCGACTGACCTTGCCCGGGTGATGCATGCTATGGGCACCCGGTGGCAGCCGGTGCCGGCAAGCCTCATGGTGCACCATTCCTTCCATATGCCCATTGATCCGAGCCTGAAGGAGGCGTTTTTAAGCAGCAAGATTGTTATTGATGCGACCCGGCAGCTCCCCGGGGAGGGCGGGCCGGACGTATTTCCGGCAGACAACCGCACGGTCATGGAAGAGAAAGCAAAAGAAGCGTTTGATCTGGTAGAGAAGAACTGGGGGAAATATTTCCCAAAATGAAATAATTCACCGCCGAGTGCGCGGAGATCATAACCAGAGGGTTTGCGAGTTTTATGAAATTGGCAGTGAAGAATTGTACGCAAGAGGGCGGCAGAAGCAGCGGGTGGAGGCCCGGAGACTGGCAATATACTGGGCGGTTCGGGAATTGGGGCTAACGGGAATATCGCTTGCGAGGCGATATCATCTGACTCACCCGAGTATTGTCTATGCCGTTCAAAGGGGCGATAAGATAGCCCGGGAGAGGAATTACCAACTGCTGAATTGAGTTGCTGATTTATTTATGGACGTCTCATAGTTGTTCCTAAATGAACCATACCATCGGCAGAGAATGCAGTTTAAAATAGGCGCTGTTGTCCCTGTTTAAACAGGGACAAAAATAGTGGCGACTTCTTAATGAAGTAGTGCATTTTTTAAGCAGCAAGAATTGTTGCGATAGATAGCAGTAAGCGCGCATTTTGAGCAATGAACTGACACCACAATATATTGGTATAGAAAAGGCAGGGCCCTTGCTGACTTACCTGATAAATCCCTACGGATTTGCCTTTATTAAATCAATTATGCCTCCCATATTACAAGTTCTCATTGACCAAATGTTAATTGATAAGCTATGTAAAATGAAGTGTTTTTAGGACCTGAAATGTTTTTCCCGGAAGAAAGCAGTACATGATGCAGGTCATTAAAATTGATACTTGTGCCAATATTAAAGCCTGTACTGCTCGCGCTGCCAACTTCACTTGCTGTTTGGTGGAATACCTCAGCGCCTACCGTGAAGTACTCTGATATAGTGCGCTCTATTTCCCATCCCCAAAACCAATAATCCTTATTGGCAGAACCAGGATTAATCCAATACCCGCCACCGCCATATGTTTTCCAATCACCCCAACTCTTCTGCAACCATACGGGAAGGAAACCATCAACTTTTCCACTCCCCAAAGCTCTATCTTTATCACCGGTAGGAAGCAATACAATGGGGAAGATACCTACCTGTGGATGCAATTCTGTTTCCTGAATAAAACGGAACTTAACTCCCAACTCAGTGTCACTATACCCATAATGTGATGGGCTTGATTTTGGTTTTACATACATAAACGGGGCAATTATATGAACTTGCACATTAGGATAAATACCATAGTTGATCTCAAAATGAGGCGCAGTGATAGATGTGCCATCGTGAACAAAGCTGCCTTGAGAGGCTAAATATATTTCCAATGTCTATATTCTACGGGTTCCGGGTCATCCGTTCGAAAGGGAGGTCCTGCAAACGCTGTAGCATTCATACCCGTACAGATAATGATTACCATCAGCAAATGCCACAAAATTGACCTGATTAACCTGGTTAAGAACCACATCAGATAATAGGTGGATAGAATGATAAATGGTCTATATCCTCAGGTAATTAGCCACTACTAAAACAGGGGAAGTTTTTATGACTTTGTACCCACTTGTTTGAGTATTTCCTGTGCTCTGGTAACCGCGTCATTCAAAAGATCCATCAGAAACTTATGGTTATGAAAACCACCGCTCTCGTCAGATTCTGCATAAGATAAATTCTTCTGGGCTTCATCCAGTTTATTCTGAAGATTCGGGTCACTAACCCCATTCAAAGCTGCTTGAGCCTTGCTGACTAAGTCCTGAGCTTGAGCATCTAATGCTTGGAACTCACCCTTCCATTGATCAATATTTTTTGAGGAAGCTGCAGCATCGAGGGTTGCATGGCAATTGGTACAGGAAGTAGACGTGGTACCATCTGCTTCATTGATCATAACGGCAAAAGAATGGCCAGCATACTTTGTGGAATTACTGCCATCCTGTTTATTGGTATACATATGGCAATCAGTACACATAATCCCCGGCATTGTCTGCTGGTCAGGTACACCAACACCTCCAGTACCTTTTTCAATATTATAGCTCAGGTGATCTGTATCAGGGAAACGGAGGTTACCGTGGCATTGGCCGCAGAGTTTATCGGTGTTATCAAAAGATTCATATTTCTTCGTTGCTGAATTGAAGTAAGCAGGCCCCTGTGCGCTATGAGGGTCATGGCAGTCTGCGCACCCTACACCTGGCCACTGAGAATCCCTTTGCGGACTAGTACCAGCCGTGAACTTGCCTTGTTGAGTGGTAAAAAAGTAGGATAGTGCCTTTGCTTCACTCATACCCCCATTGGCCAGCACTGCTGTGGGAGCATGGCAGGCGATGCAGTTTTCGCTTTGGGCCACTTCCTGCGGGGTTTCACCAGCATGGCTTTCTACAAGTTCCGTAGCCACATCCTGCTGTGTTTTACTATGCTTATTCATAGTCCACCCGTTATATAGTAAATGATCAGTATCAGTGAAACGGAGGTTACCGTGGCATTGGCCGCAGAGAGTGTTGGCGTTCAAACCATTTTCATACCGTCGGGTACTGGAGTTGAAGGCTGAAAGCTTTAACTGAGGGGCCAAATGAACCAAGTTTGCATTATGACAAGCTTTGCACGAGATATGTGGCCACTGTGAGCTGTTGGCTGGAGCTGTATCTGCCGTAAATTTTCCTCCCGCTGTGGTGAAAAAATAGTCCAAAGCAGTTGCTTCACTCATACCCCAATTGACAAGCACTGCCGTAGGAGCATGACAGGCAATGCAGTTTTCGCTCTGAGCTACTTCCTGCGGGGTTTCACCAGCATGGCTTCCCGCAAGTTCCGTAGCCACATCACTTTGAGAATTAGCATGTGCTCCATCTGCCCACGTGCGAGATACTTCCCCATGACACAAAGAACAAGATTCGGTACTGGCAAAGAACAATGTTTGCAAAGGTTGTCGATTCAAACCAGGATCAGCCATACACTTGCCAGCATCGATGCCAAATAAGACCAAAGCACTTGCTGCGATTAATAAAATCATTGATAATTTCTTCATGGTTTGCTCCTCATCTGGTTATTGATAAACGATTCTTCTTAAAGTATTCGAAACCCTTTTTCATTAAGCCTCTTTAGATGAACCTGTTTATCTGGACATACATTATTAGTTCACAAAGATAGTAATAATAGAATAATCTACTTTCTTTAAGCAAGCATAGCATTGAATTTTAAGCATAACAAGTGATTATAGTGAGCAAAATCTCCTTGTAGTGGTTCAAAGGAAAGCTGACAGATACAGGGTAAGAATCAACATCTTGTAGTATGCTCTAGAGGTGGGAAATTGAAGACTATGTATCAGCAGCGAGTGAAGTCTTGCAGCTTAAATTCTTTGATGACTTCTTCTGCAAAGCATCAATGAGCCAACAAAAGACAAAAAATAGAAAACTGGTATTTTTGTTAATAGTCTTTCACCTCACCTTTTTGGTAAGAAATATACCAGCAGCATTAATACAAAAAACAGCGCAGATATAACACCCCATATCTTCATTATCTTTTCAGGTTTACCTGGAGCTATCGGCATTACTTCAATTTTATACCCAAACATTCTCAACACAGAGCGGTAATATTTAACCGTAAATGCAGTAAAAATTGATGGCCACAAGATCATTGCAATGCAGACTACGATACACAGGAGGAAGAGAATATAAATTATAAGCATAAAATCACTGCTCCTCATTGGAGTCAGAGCTATATACAAATCCCATACAATTATTATTGAAAAAACGGAATTTGAAATAACATACTGAACCCATTTATCGACAACACACTGCCTATAACTGCTGCGCCAATGGAGAAGTAAAAAACAAGCCTGATACCAGACAATATCGAGATAGACGCTAAGACGATTGCGATCTGCAAGAGAACTTCTGCGAAGTCGAAATAGGGGTCCTTCTGGCGGTTTACATCGCGAGTGGTTTCGCAGTGCTTAGCTTCTTCCTCGATTTTCCCTTTCTCAGTCCGATAGCGCACCTCTTCAACCTCAAAACTCTTGAGTAATGTTTCGTATTTGCTTTTCGCTTCAGGCCGCATAGAGGGGCCACGCTCAAGAAGGATTGCTCCCACCAATTCCTTGTTGGTCTTGCATAACTGCTCCCTGCTTACCTTTGACTGGTAAAATGCCCACTGGTTCGAGGCCTCCTGCTGGGCAAGAAGCATTTCCTTCATCGCATTGTTGCCTCCCAACGAAGTGATTGCCAACATGACGGCAAACAAGGCTGTTGTCAGTGCAACTCGCCTGGTGAAACCTTTTGCCCTCATTTCTTCCAGTTCTTCTGGATTCGGAACTTCAATGTCGGCCATATGATTTCTCCTTAGTATTTACTATAAACTTGCTTATCTGCTTGAAATATTTTAGGGAGAATCGGATTCCGTGTCAAGAATAGAGGATCATAATATACGGGTGTTCGCTCTTTGTTTGATTGGTATATACTACTCAAGGGAAAAGAAGGTCAAATGAAATAGTTGTAATTTACTGGGTGTACGATGAGGATTAATGCATGATTTTCATGAAGAAGTTTTGTCAATAAACACTGTATATTGTGGTGGGCACTACCTGCAAAAAAGTGTAGCTTATGTATCAGCAGCGAGAGAAGTTTAGCAGCTTAAATTCATTGATGACTTCATTTGCAAAGCATTACTGGCAGTTCAAAAAAATCATAGCAGAAGTAGTAACTTTTTGTGAAGAACCAGTAACCACAATATGTGGGCATATATCAAAGGCAGGGGTAGCTATCTACAAAAGAGCAAGCTATGGGGAAAACAGCAAAATAATTAAATGAGATGTCCTACCTACCCGCCATCGTCATTTATTGCTGATTATGTATGGCATCAAGTTCTCTTTTGTTTTTCTGTTGGCTTTCAAAAGCCATTAAAAAATCTTCAAATAGGATGCTGTTTTTTCGGTTAATAACGGCATGGGCGAGGGCGTCAAGCACGGCATTTTTAATATCCCTACCTGAAAATCCTTCAGAAATCTCAACGAGCTGGTTAAGCTGTTCGTCTGTAAATTCCCCATTCTGTATGGGTGCGCGTGGAGGCGTGGTTATTTGGATTATTTTTTTACGGTTGGTCCTGTTGGGATAACCAAACTTTATATGCTTAAAAATTCTTGACTCAAAGGCTCTGTCATAATTGCGCATTAAGTTTGTTGCGAAAATCACAATGCCAGAAATATTTTCAAGCAATATAAGCATTTGACTCCGCAAGGAATTTACAGCCTGGTCACAGCCTGTCGAAACACTAGTAATGCGCTTGCCCAAAAAAGAATCTGCTTCATCAAAAAATAAAAGTGCGTTTGTCGTGTTTGCAGTTTCAAAAGCTTTGATTAGATTTTTTGGCGCATCCCCTACAAATTTCGATTCAATCTCGGCATAATTTGCAGCAAGTATTTTGACCCCCAATTTTGATGCAATCGCGTGGGCGGTCATGGTTTTACCGGTGCCAGGAGGTCCGTAAAAGTTTAATATAGCTTTAGGCATAGGGTCTACTTCGCCGAATTCCCATTCATCATAAATGATTTTTATATTTTCAATAATTTTAAGAGTATAGCTTATTTCATCTACAAGCTCTTCATTAAGGACAACCTGAGACGGTTTGTATTTTGGCTCTATGGGAATAAAGTCACCCGGTGTCGACTCCGAATCTGGTTTTTTTTGCCCTAGAAGGGCATTAGAAAATTTTATAAATTCATTATTGTAAAAAGTGACTGGCATGGGTTAAACTCCTTTAAACGGAATTGGGCTTAAAAGCCTTTAATACTAATGCCTATTCTGCATAAGGTCTCCGCCATCCACCCTTACTGCTAAAAAATGAACATCCCTAGCCAAACCGGAAGCCATATGGATATTTTCCTGCCAGCATCAAAGAAGCTCTCGAACCAAACATTTCGACTTGGATTACTTGCGAAAGCTACTCCCCACAGTTGATAAATTGATAATTGATATGAACTTTCTTTCGGATGAAGGAAGTATAGGCCGATGATGATTGTGTGTCAATAATTTGTTAAAAGATATGGGCGAGGGGTTAACCGGACAAAAATCAATATCTTGTGGTGAGTATTAAAGAGGAAAAACTGCAGACTATGTATCAACAGCAATAGAAGTGAGTCAACCAAAATTCATTGCATACTTCTTCTGCAAAGCGTCAATGGCAGTCAAAAAAATCATAGAAAGCATGAATTTTTATGATTTACACATAGCCCATGATGCAACCCAAGAAAATATTGGAGGCCACAACCCCAGTAATAGGCTTTATTTATTATGAAGATGTGTATCAGCAGAAATAGCATGATCGCAACAACCGTTCACGGATAAGCGCATACGGGCAACCTGCGTCTTCGCTATCCTTTTATTAATATACCAAAACTTCCAATTCAAAAGGTGTCTCTACTGCGATTGTGTTGCTGTTTATAGTAATATCTTGCAACCCCATATAATCTTTTCCACTGGTTGGTATGGGATAGTTACCCCCTGCAACATAAATGTTTACTGCCATCGCATAGTCACCATAGTCCACACCCAACAAGTTAATTAGGAGATCCAGACAGCGGCAGCGTCGAACCCGGCGGGTACAGAGAAACCGCAAGCTTTTCAGGCGTCCCCACAAAATCAGCAGGATAGTGTATTTTAAAACTAACGGAACCTTTACCCAGATCCCCGACATCTCCATGCCCGGCTTTGTCTGAAGGTACTGCCAATGGCAGACTTTTAAAGAACTCCCAAATAGCAGTACTTGCAAAATCAGGCCATGCATGACCTCCGCTATGCTCGCAATATTTAACGGGGAATTGAGGGTCACAACCAGCATATGCCACACATGCAGGGTCAGCACCCTCAGGTGTTTCTGCTTTTTTGCAGCTGTTTATTGCTATCCAGTAGTCACGCGTGGGCTTAATCCCTGTCAGCGGTATCGTAGTATCGCTGTTTCCATGTATCATAATTACGGCTACCTGACCGGTGCAAGCATCATAGTCTGAAAAGAAGCCGGACACCGGACCAATAGCTCTGAGTACATTTCCCCTTTTGCAGCCAAGCGTATGGGTAAAACCGGCACCGTTGCTGTGACCGACAGCAAATACTTTGCTTTTATCAAAACAAAGGTTTGCTTCAAGCTCAGCATAAAGGTCATCAAAAAAGATCAGGTCGCTCTCATAATCCCATTGCGGCTCACCATGTATGTCAAGCGCATTGGGGTACACTAAAATGGCTTCATCGCCCACAACCTTCTGCAGGTCAATGTCTCCTTTAGTGAAAACCGTATAGTCATTGGTAAATCCGTGGAAGCCGAAAATGAGTGGGTAAGAAGTGTTGGAATTATAATTTTCCGGGAGCTTTAAATAGAATACTCTTTCAATTCCGTTTGATATGATTTTATGCTCACCGGTAGTAAACGTACTGCCGGCTCCGCACCCGGAACTCTTAAAAAATAGTGCTGAGCAGGAGGCGATAGCAATAAAAATAAACACCAGTGCACATAACACTGCCTTTTTATTTTTCATCTTGCCTCCCAAGAAAAAGCCGCAGCCAACAGTAAACTGAAGGCTGGTTTAAATTGATAGGAACTCGCTTTGAGATGAGTCAAATACTGGCGTGGGACGATTGTGCGTCAATAAGAATTCCGTCGGCACAAGAATCATCGATTACTTTTTGTGCTGCGGCTAAAGGTCAATCTCCATTCCTTCAGCAGCCGCGAAACATTCAGGTGCTCTGCCCTTCTTGTAGATTCGCTCCCGGCAGAATTCAACCTGCCTGCCCAAATCGTCGTCGGTACGATCCGGGTCGTGATGAAAGAGACCAATACCTTTGACACCCGCTTCGATGGCCAGGTCCATTGCGTCGCCAAAGGTGGAGTGGCCCCAGCCGCGAGTGAATTTGTATTCTTCCTCCGTGTACTGGGCGTCATGGACCAGCAAGTCTGCACCCTGGCAGAATTCTATATATTGCGCTCGGCTCAGTCCTCCCTCGTGTTGGAACCCCAGCTCATTATCAGTGAGAAATACAAAGGCCTTTCCCCCCTCTGTAAATTTGTAACCATAGCCGCCATTGGGGTGACTGAGCGGTACCGGGCAGACCTCCAATTCATCCAGGTGACAATTGCCGGGTTCCCTGTGCGGGCGTTGACAGCTAAAATCGAATTTGGCCTTCAGAAGGTTAAAGTCCACGGGGAAATACGGCGCCTCCATTTGGCGGGTGAGATACTTTCTTATGGAATCCTGAGCATGTAAACCGCTGCAGAAGGAGATGGAGAAGGTGTCAGAATAGGCTGGCTGAAAAAAAGGAAACCCAAGCAGATGGTCCCAGTGAGAATGAGTGAAGAAAAACCGAACCTGCGTAACATTTTTTTCCTGAGACAAAGCCTTACCGAGATTTCGAATTCCCGAACCGGCATCGATAATAATGACCTGTCCTGTTTTTGTCCTGATCTCTATACAGGTGGAGTTTCCGCCATAGTGCAGTGTGGTCGGCCCCGGCGTGGTGATCGAGCCGCGGCAACCCCAGATTTTAATTTTCATGATTCCTCCTAAATTACTTTTATACCATCATGGTGAGGAGCGACGTGCCTACGCGCTGAAACGCTGCGGCGCGGAAGCGTGGCAATCACATCAAAAACGATATTGCTTCGCTACCGCTTGCAATGACAATACAAAAAATTTATTGCTTTTGTATTAGCAGAAATGTGCATGATTAAATGAAAAGAGAATTTGTTGCAAGTTACCTATCTTCACTTCAGGCCCGCTTTGCGAAGAGCCTGAACGAAGCGATCTGTTTGAGCTTGATTTTTTCGGGGGATAATCTTGGCACCACCAAATCGGGGACATTGTTTGCTAACTAAACTTACTCCCAGAATTCCTCGACTTCTTCTATCCAGCATCGCGAGAAAAAAGGATGTCCATTGATAGGAACTCGCTTTCGGATGAAGGAAGTATAGGCCGGTGATGATAGTGTGTCAATAAAAAATCCGCCGCAAAATATGGCGCAGTGGTCGATTTGGCAAAATCGGCGAGTCGGTCAAAAAGGTTGTGGCGTGATGCAAGGGGCGTTATGTCAACCGGAAAGGAGAAATCCGGGGACATCCATGATACTGGTTTTCATTGACAAGGGGAATTTTATAAAAGCCCTGACATGGCAGAAATAGCACGAGTCGTATCTTCCGGATACCCCCAATCATGTAACCCAGCGCAGGAACCGGCGCGTCGTTTAAAAACATATGGCACGCTGGTGGTTTGCTATGGTAACATTGTGTTAACAGTAGAGACAGTTTTTGCGCGTAACCCTCAGGTTCAATCTTGATGGGGTTTTTACATATATGCCTCAAAGGAGTAATCAGGATCGGCGTAGTCATGTGATGGAATTTTTTTCTTACGTGCGGATAAATGCGGACGGTTATAATTTCCCCCCGCATGACGGCTGACTGCTGAAAACTGACTGCGGTGAAAACAATGGCTATCGGAAGACTGAGATTAAAACCCCGGGGATATGATTTCCCGCCGTACCGGCCCCCCAGCGAGTCGAGCAGCCTGCTGCTGCGCGTGACCAGAGGGTGCCCGTGGAACCGGTGCACGTTCTGCTCCCTGTATAAGTCTATTCCGTTTGAGCGCCGGCCGCTTGAGGAAATCTTTGAAGATATCGAAGCGGCACGCGCGCTCTACCGCGATGAGACCCGCTCAGTTTTTATCGGCGATTCAAACAGCATTCTCATTAAGACAGAAGATCTGGTCCGGATTCTAACCGTCCTGCATCAAGCTTTTCCGAACATTGAGCGGATCACCAGTTATGCCCGCGCTAAAACTATCTGCAAAAAACCGCCCGAAGATTTAAGGCGACTGCGGGAGGCAGGGCTCACCCGGCTGCACGTGGGGCTTGAGACCGGCGATGCGGAGTTGCTTGGTAGTATACACAAGGGCTCTACGCCGGAAGAAATGGTTACAGCGGGACGAAAGGCAAAAGAGGCGGGCTTTGAATACTCGCTCTACGTGCTGCTGGGAATAGGAGGAGAGGAGCGCTGGGAGCAGCATGCGCGAGGAACCGCAGCAGTTCTGAACCGCATTGACCCGCATTTCATCAGGGTGCGCACCTTTATTCCCCAGCCGGGAAGCGGGCTTTATGATGCAATAAAAGCAGGCACGTTTAAAAAAGCGTCTCATGAAACTATTTTAAAAGAGCAGCAAATGTTAATCGAGAATCTGGACGTAACCTCAACATACCTTAGTGATCATCTCTCCAATTATATCCCCGTCAACGGCAAACTCCCTGAAGACAAACATTGCATGCTCGATGTACTAGATGAAGCCCTAACAGCGCTTCATGATGATGAAACGCTGCGGGAAAGGTTTTCAAGAAAGGATAGCCTGAGAAACCTTTAGCAGTTGCTGATTCGCGGTCAGATCCATTGTGCTGTCTAACCTGCTCACTATCTTCACGGAACCAGATTCTTTTATTTCTTGCATAATCAAAGTGTATGTTATAATTTTTAATTTAAGCACCGGTGATGCCGAATGATAAGGCATCAGGTCAAACTTGGAGTTATCAGAGGAGTTGTTAGATGAAAAAACTGGCGACAGCAGTTTTGATTATTTTATCAGTCTCAGGCTGTGCAATGTCAGCCCGCATTCACGGGGATTTTTCAGAAGCAAAAGAACGGGCAGCGAGGAATAATCTTCCCCTGGTATTCATGGCATACGGGCAGGAACCGAATTCAGCAGGCGGAGTTACCGTTAACATTGATTTTCAGAATGCAGGCGCTAAGACGATAAAAGGTATTATCTTCAGTCTGACACCCTATGACCATGACGGAAGGCAGGTGAGTTGTGAAGTAAGCCGCAAATGCGCGACTGATTTGACGGCCAGCGGCTACTTCAGGCCGGACAGCGGATATTACC
>JAPLIX010000360.1 GCA_026388865.1 Pseudomonadota bacterium
ACGTTAAGACGTATTACCTGGAAGAGGGATTTGATACCGTTGCAGCATCGTGTCCGGTGCCGCTGGTCATGGCCGGGGGCAAGAAGATACCGGAACTTGATGCGCTTACCATGTCATATAAGGCTATTCAGGAGGGCGCTGCCGGGGTTGATATGGGCCGCAATATTTTTCAGTCTGCTGCGCCCCGTGCCATGATCAAGGCAGTGCGGGGCGTGGTGCATGAGAACCTGAAACCCAGAGAGGCGTATCAGCTGTTTCTTGAGCTGAAGCAGCAGGAAGAAAAGACAGTAAAAAAAAAGACC
The DNA here is from genome assembly GCA_026388865.1 of Pseudomonadota bacterium. Taxonomy (GTDB): domain Bacteria; phylum Desulfobacterota; class WTBG01; order CAIYCZ01; family CAIYCZ01; genus JAPLIX01. Next base: position 303 of record JAPLIX010000360.1, read on the forward strand.
GCTGCTAAAAAATAATAATCTTACTGCGGAAGACGCTTACCGGAATAACAGGCGGCGCCAGCATTGAGTTAACGATGGCCACCAGAGCAGAAGATAAGGCAGCGCAGGACATTATCAGCATCGGCAGGACGGCTTACGCTAAGAATCTTGTTGCAGCGCGGGCCGGTAATCTGAGCATCTGCCTTGGTGCCGGCCGGTTCATGATAACCGGGCAGGGCGCGGCGCTCGGCTTTCTCTCGCGGCGCGAGCTCATTATAACCGATCTTGACGGCAGGAAGAAACAGGGTGCCGGCGGCCCGTCGTTTGAGACCGGGCTGCACTCAGCGCTCTATAGAAATTCAGCTGCGCGGGCGGTTGTTCATCTGCACCCGCCCTTCACCCTTGCCCTCATTGATGCGCAACGCGTTCTCAAGCCGGTCACGTTTGAAGCCGCGCTGTTTCTGGGAACGGTACCGGTTATTCCCCAGGAAGCACCCAACGTGATTGACCCGGCACCGGTGGTTGCTGCGCTTTCCCTGAATAATATTGTCATCCTGAAAAACCATGGCGTGGTGAGCGTGGGGGAGACGCTGCGGGATGCTTTTTTCCTTGCCGAGCTTTTAGAAGAGTCAGCCCGCATGAATATTTTTACCAGCCTTCTGCGCAAGGCTGAAAAGAAGCCTGCGGGAAGAGCCCCCGCAGCAGGGAAAAAAGAGAAACCAATAGCGCTGTTTTCGAAAGCGCATTGGTTACGGCTGGAAGCAGTACTTGACCGTGAGCGTCTGCAGCAGCCCGGCCTGATTTCACTTGCGATAAAACAGTCTGATACTGGTATGGCATACACGCTGGTTTTTAAAGACGGGAAGCTATCCATACGGGCCGGCGCAGAAAAAAGTTCGTTACTATTATCAGGAACAGGGACGGTCTGGAGGTCAATCTTCAAAGGGTTGATGGACCCCTTTACCGCGGTCATCCAGCAGAAGATGAGCCTGGAAGGTTCAATGCAGGAGTTTTTACGGCTCTATCCTTTGCTGCGAACTGTTTTTAAGGTATGGCAGACCATCCCGGTCAGCACCTGAACAGGAAACAGTATCTGCTATGAATGTAAGTGAAACATTACGCGCGACAGCTGAGCTGCATCCGCATAAAGCAGCTCTTATCTACGGACAGAAGAAAATCTCGTACCGCGAGCTCAATACCATGGCCAGCCGCCTGGCACAGGCTCTTGCAGAGAAAGGCGTGCGCACGGGGTCTCCGGTCATCCTCATGCTCCACAACTCCTGGGAATTTGTGGTGGGTTATTTCAGCATTGCCCGGCTGGGCGGGGTAACCGTGCCCATTGATGTGCGCTTGAAAGGCGACGAGCTTTCCTCCATCATTGCTGATTCCGGAGCCCGGATCCTGATTGTCCACCAGAGCCTGCGGGAAGCTTCGCAGCCCATATTTGAAAAGCATTTTTCCCCCGGCCATACGATCATTGTTGCTGACCGGGAGGCCGCGCAGGAATTCGGCGCCATTATTGATAACGGGGGTCTGAGCTGGAATAACAGCGTTGACCTGCGTGATGAGGATGAAGCGCTCTACTATTATACCTCCGGCACTACCGGGAAACCCAAGGGCGTGGTTCTCAGCTGCGGTAATTTAGACTGGTTCCAGAAGGGCATTACCCCGTACACAACGGTGGAAGACGTGGTGGGCTATGTGCTGCCCATGTCCCATGTGTCAGGAACCCTGGTGTGCAATGAGATAGCCTACCGGGGATCAACCCTGTGTATTTTTGATAACCTGCGGCCTGATAAAATTCTCCATGCTCTGCAGGACCAAAAGGTGAGCTGGTTTTTCAGCGTGCCGCCGATTTTTGAAGCCATGCTCCGGGTTCCGCACCTTGCATCATACCGGCTGGACTCCCTGCGCTGGATTGCCATGATGGGAACATCGGTGCCGGTAGCGCTGATGGAGCGGTTTCACGGGCAGTTTCCTGCAACCACAGTCATTCAGGGATACGGGCTCACCGAGACGCACGGCCCCTTCACCCTGGTTCCGCTGGATGCGGCGGATGTAAAGCGCGGCAGTGCCGGTGTTCCGATTCCCGGAGCGGAAGTCCGGGTGATAGACGCGGCAGGACGGGAACTGCCTGCGGGCGAGGCCGGTGAGATTATGGTGCGGGGACCGATGGTGATGAAGGGCTATCATAGCGACCCTGAGAGCACCCGGGAGCGGATCAGTGACGGGTGGCTGTATACCGGGGATATCGGCCGCTTTGATGAAGACGGATTTCTTTACCACCTGGGGAGAAAAGATGATATGATAATTGTCGGCGGGCTTAATGTCTTTCCTGCCGAGATTGAAAACATATTAAAACAGCATCCCCAGGTATACGAGGTTGCTGCTGTCGGGGTACCGGATCAAGATCGGGGAGCGGAGATACAGGCATTTGTCGTTTTGACCGGCAGCGCAACGGCCACTGAGAAGGAGCTTATTTCTTTTTGCCGGCAGCGCCTGGCAAGCTATAAGGTGCCCCGGGCCGTAGCCTTCAGGCAGACCCTGCCCCGGACCAGCACCGGGAAAATAGCCCGGCGGCTGCTTATAACTGGGGAATAGGGACTGGGGAAATGCGGAATGCGGATTTCGGAATGCGGAATAAACTGATTGCAGATTTGAGATTGCAGATTGGAGAAAGAAAGGCACAAAGGCAGAAGGCACAGAGTTAGAAGCAGGGGATAGGGATTCGGGAATTACAGGTTTCATGAACGAGGAAGGACATGGGAAAATTATTCGGCACTGACGGCATTCGCGGCGTGGCCAATGTTGAGCCCATGACCGCGGAAACAGCGCTGCAGGTCGGCCGGGCGGTTGCACACCTGTTTAAAAGAGCGAGCCACCGGGCTAAAATCGTCATCGGTAAGGATACGCGAATTTCAGGCTATATGCTTGAGGAAGCTATGGTGGCCGGCGTCTGTTCCATGGGCGGAGATGCCTATCTGCTCGGCCCGCTGCCCACGCCGGGAATTGCCATGATGACCCAGAGCCAGCGGGCTGATGCCGGCATTGTGATCTCGGCCTCCCATAACCCGTTTCAGGACAACGGCATTAAAATTTTTGCCGGCAACGGGTTCAAGCTGCCCGATGAGAGGGAACATGAGCTTGAGGAGCTGATGGCAGGGCAGCAGCTGCAACGCCTTTTGCCCGCACCGCAGGATCTCGGCAAGGCCTACCGCGTCGACGATGCAGAGGGCCGCTACATTGTCTTTCTTAAAAGCACCTTCCCCAAAGAGCTTTCCCTGGAAGGCATGAACATAGTTCTGGACTGTGCCCATGGCGCCACCTACAAGGTCGCGCCCCATGTTTTCTGGGAGCTTGGGGCTGAGGTTCATTCAATCAATATAAATCCGGACGGGTATAATATTAATCACAACTGCGGTGCGCTGCATACGGCTATGCTTGCGGACGCAGTGATCAAGGGAAACGCAGCCCTCGGGCTTGCTTTTGATGGTGACGGGGACCGGCTGATTGCGGTTGATGAACAGGGCACGCGCATCACCGGAGATCAGATCGTAGCCCTGTGTGCCTGCAGCCTGCAAAAAGAAAGAAAGCTGAAAAACAGCACCGTGGTAACCACGGTCATGTCCAACTCAGGCTTAAGCATGGCATTTAAAGAGCTGGGCATCAAGCATGTACGCTCGAACGTGGGGGACCGGTACGTGCTGGAAGACATGCTCGCTCACGGGGCAATACTGGGCGGCGAAGATTCAGGTCATATCATTTTTCTTGAACACCACACCACCGGCGACGGCATTATCTCGGGGCTGCAGTTACTTGCCGCCATGCTCAAAGAAGGGAAGCCGCTCTCAGAGCTTGCGGCCCTGGTACCGATAAACCCCCAGGTGCTGCTCAATGTGGATGTAAAAAGCACGCCTGACTTGAGCACGCTGCCGGAGGTTCAGACGCTGATAGACAGCATCGAGCACGAGCTTGGCAATTCAGGCCGGGTGCTGGTGCGCTATTCCGGCACGCAGCAGCTCTGCCGGGTTATGGTGGAGGCACCCACCAAAGACATGACTGAGGGCTACTGCAAACGGATTGCTGATGTCGTGCAGAAATATCTTGGATAATAAACTCCAAGCACTAAATACGAATCCCTAAACAATTCAAAAATTCAGATGACAAAATCCAAAACACCGGTACCACCCTCTTGATATTTTTGTTCTGGATTTTGAAAATCATTTAGGATTTAGAAATTAGAATTTAGGATTTTTAACTTGAAGAGATGGCTGAAAAAATAAAAAAACAGACCTTGTTGCACGGAATGGCCAACAGGCTGGGCCTGGCATGCGGGAAGATAGCTATGGCCATCACCCCACGGCTGCCGGAGCAGTGGCTCCGGTCTATTGGCGCAGGCATGGGGAGAGCATTTTATTCCCTGGTCGGCAAATACCGTCGCAGAGGCCTGAAAAATCTTACCTATGCATTTGGTACGGAACAAAGCAGTGCAGAACGGGACACCCTGCTGCGCGCATGTATGGAGGATATTGGAAAAAATTTCATGGAAGTGATGCAGGCCTGCGGCCTTTCCGCTGAACAGCTGCGGCAGAAAATCGAGGTCGTGGGGGTGGAACATCTGGATAGAGCGCGGGCTGAAGGAAGGGGAGTAATTGCTTTCAGCGCGCACCTGGGGAATTTTATTCTCATCGGGCCGCGTCTGATTGCCGACGGATACCCGTTTTCTGTCGTTGCCCGGGATCCGAAAGATCAGCGGATAGCACAGTTCTTCCGCCACATGCGGGAGCGCTTTGGGATAGGGACAATCCCTGATAAGCCAAAGCGGGAGTGTATTGTTCAATGCCTGAAATGTCTCAGGGACAACGGCATACTGTTCCTCCAGATAGACCAGAACGCGGCACCCGACGATTATCAGGCTGCCTGATCATAAAAAACGGGAGCACCGGTGCTCCCGTTTTTTATGATCAGGCAGCCTGATAATCGGCTCAAGCTGATCATAGAACCGCCGGTTACCCTGGTGCAGGATGCAGACAAAGAAGAAGAGATCAAAAAAAATGTTGCCCTTCTGACCCGGATAACCGAAGAACATATTCGCCGGTATCCTGAGCAGTGGTGGTGGCTACACCGGCGCTGGAAAAAGGCAAAAAAACCACCGTTAGAGAGCGGCACTGACCGGGTGTTGTTGACCGGCTCCGGCTGACCGGGATGAGTCAGCAATCTCTTGACACGTGCATATTAATATAATAAAAAGCTGGCTAATAATAGTCTGTTTTAAAAAGCAGGAACTGTTCTATTAGAGAGAAATATATCGTGAAATCTGAACAAGAACCACTTCCGCAGGCCGAAAAAGATCAGGAAGTACCGCCAAGCATTCTTCTCGTTGATGACGAAGAAGCTGCCCGGATGACCCTTTCCGAACTTCTGGAAATGAAGCAGTTCAAGGTCACTGCCACTGATACCGGGGAGAAAGCGCTCAAAATGCTTGAAGATACGCCTTTTGACCTGGTGCTCTCTGATCTCTTCATGCCCCGCATTGACGGCATTGCCCTCACCCGGGCGATAAAATCAATGGGTCTGACGGTGCCGGTCATTGTTATGACCGGATTTGCCACCATAGAGGCTGCGGTTGAGACCATGAAGGCGGGCGCTGCCGATTTTATCACCAAGCCGTTCAATATTGACCAGATAATCATTGTCATCAACAGAACCCTGGAGACCAAGCGGCTGCAGAGGCTCGCGGAAGAGCGGGAATACTTTGAGCATCTCTCCAACATTGACGGGCTCACCGAGCTCTATAACCACCGCTACTTCCACCAGATCCTCACGGCCGAGATTGAACGCGAAAAGCGCTACCGCCGCCCGCTTTCTCTGATGATAATCGATGTTGATAATTTCAAGACCTGTAATGATAACTATGGCCATCTCGTTGGTGACGTGGTGTTAAAGCAGATTGGTGCCTTGATAAAGAAATCGACCCGGGGATGCGATTTTGTCGCACGCTACGGAGGGGAAGAGTTTGCCGTCATCCTGCCGGAGACTCCAAAGCAGGAGGCAGCGGTAGTGGCTGAACGTATCCGTGCATCAGTTGAGGGGTTTTCTTTTTCCTCCTGTGCCGGAAAGCGCATGGAAAGATTAACGGTGACCATCGGCCTCTCATCACTGCCGGAAGATGCCCAGGATAAGACAGGGCTCATTGAAATGGCTGATCAGGGTATGTACCGGGGAAAAGAGTCAGGCAAGAATCGGGTGTACACCACCTAACCCGGACAAGCCGGAACCAATAATTTTCACGCGAGTATTATAATTTCTAAATCCGCAGCACGAAATCCGAAACAAATTCCAAGAACCAAAATGCAAAACAAAGAAGAGGATTACCTGCTGTTTTGATCATTCAGTATTGGAATTTTGTATTTGTTTCGTGCTTCGATATTCGCATTTCGAATTTTTCCTACCAAAAAAACACGAATGTAACAACTAAGGGACTAACGCCTATCAGGTGATATATTTGGCGGCAATAGGCATCCTTCTGCCCGTGCCAAAGGCTTTGTTGGTTATTTTAATGCCGGGAGGGGCCTGGCGCCGCTTGTATTCGTTCCGGTCAATTGCCCGCAGTACCCACCGCACGGTGTCTGCATCAAAGTTCTTCGCAATAATATCCCGCTCGGAACAGCGCTCGTTTAAATAGAGGTCCACTATCCGGTCAAGGATTTCATAGGGCGGCAGCGTGTCCTGGTCGCACTGATCGGGCCGCAGCTCTGCTGAAGGGGGTTTTGCAATGCTTGCCTGCGGGATGACCTCTCCCCCGCGATTGATGAACTGTGCCAGAGCATAGACCATGGTTTTTGGCAGGTCGGAAATTACGCAGAGGCCGCCGCTCATGTCACCGTAGAGGGTACAATAACCGACCGCCAGCTCGCTTTTATTGCCGGTCGAGAGCAGCAGGTAGCCAAATTTGTTGGAGAGCGCCATCAGCAGGTTGCCGCGAATCCGTGCCTGAATATTTTCTTCGGTTACATCCGGCTGTTTCCCGGCAAAGTGCTCATGCAGGGTATCAAGATAGGCGGCGTATACTTGAGAGATGGGAATGACCTTGAAATTGATCCCCAGGTTGTGAGCAAGGATGCGCGAGTCCTCCACGCTGCCCGTGGAAGAATAGACCGAGGGCATGGTAACGCCGAGAATATTTTCGCTGCCGATGGCTGCAGCAGCCAGGCAGGCGGTCACCGCCGAATCAATCCCGCCGGAAAGGCCCAGCAGTGCTTTGGAGAACCCGCATTTGCGCAGGTAATCGCGAATACCCAGGATGAGCCCCTTAGAGACGGTCTCAATGCTCTCCTCGGGCACATAGGGGACTGCAGAGGCGGCGTTTTCGGTATCAATAATCAGCACCTTTTCTTCAAAGGACGGCAGGATGGCTGCGAGCTTTCCGGTGTTGCCGATAACCATGCTTCTGCCGTCAAAGATAAGCTCATCATTGCCGCCGACAAGATTTACAAAAACAAACGGGGCGTGATGCCGGGCTGCATGGCTGGTGATGAGCGTGTGCCGGAGCTTTTCTTTCCCCACATAAAAGGGCGATGCAGAGAGGTTTATGAAAAGGGTCGCGCCCTTTTCGGCCAGTATCTCCAGGGGGTCACAGGAATACGTTTGCGGCGGCAGCACCTCAGGAACATTCCAGGCATCTTCACAGATGGAGATGCCGAGAATTTCATCCTTGAAGGCACAGACGGAAATATCCTCGCCCGGATCAAAATAGCGGGTTTCATAAAACACGTCGTAGGCGGGAAGGAGTGATTTGCACTGCCTGAAGATCTGCCGGCCCTCATACATCAGGAGCGCTGCGTTATAGAGGCCGCGGCCGGTCTTTTTTCCGGTGGGGATGACGCTGCCGCAGAGGACTCCCATACCCGGAAATCTCCGGGAGAGATTAAGAAGCGTGTTGATGCCTGCCTGCAGTTTTTCTATGAATGCCGGCTGCTCGAGAAGATCAGTAGGCGGATAGCCGGAGAGGAAAAGCTCGGGAAAGACTGCCAGATCGGGCTTGCCCGGCGCTGCTGCAGACAGCGCCTGTTCAATCTTTGCCAGATTTCCGTCTATGTCACCGATGGTTGAATTGAGCTGGGCTATCGCGATTTTCATGGGTTAAAAGCCTGCACTATAGCGCTGCCTTCATAAGAAACAATTACCAACAAAATAATTAATATTATATAAAGCAATCCTTTGTCCAGTCATTTTTAGCGGGTTATACCCACCACAACATAGGCCGTCCCAAAACCGAAGCCCCATATTTTACGACGGATTTTATTGACATACTATCGCCCCAAGCCTATGCTTAACCCAATTAAAAGCGAGCGAATATTATACTGTCCCCTTTGTGTCATTTATGCAAAATATGGACTTTAAGAAATTCTTTAGTCTTGCAATGGGTAAGGATATTTCCCCCTATCCTTATCAGCTTCAATTATCCTTATCCCCCTGGCCTGACGTTATTAAAGTTGAGACGGGCATGGGTAAAACCGCTGCAATAATTCTTGCCTGGCTTTATAAGCGTTTGTCAGGCGATCCATCTACTCCCCGCCGTTTGGTCTACTGCCTGCCGATGCGTGTCCTTGTTGAGCAGATAGCTTCTAATGCAAAACTGTGGATTGATAACCTGCTTGCATCAAACATTGTTTCTAATGCAGAGCTTCCGGCTGTTTATACTTTGATGGGCGGAGAAATTGACAATGACTGGGACAGATACCCAGAAAAGCATTCTATCCTGGTCGGCACGCAGGATCAACTGTTGTCCCGGGCACTCAATAGAGGATATGTGATGAGCCGCTTTCGGTGGCCCATCCACTTTGCTCTCTTGAATAATGACTGTCTGTGGGTAATGGATGAAATTCAGCTTATGGGCTCTGGGCTTGGCACCAGTTCCCAGATGCAGGCATTCAGAGAACGATTTGGCACAATTGTCCCGGTAAAAACTCTATGGATGAGCGCTACCCTGCAGAAAGATTGGCTCAATACTGTTGATTTTGCTGATGCGCTGGGCGGGCTGCAGGAACAGGCGCTTTCTGAACAGGATAAGAAAGACCCTTCTGTTAAAAAAAGGTTTAATGCTTCAAAGAAATTCAGACCGGCAAGCTGTCCGTTCGATAATCCCGGTAAAGTTGCCCAATTGATTGTTGATGCCCATCGCAAGGGCACCAGGACATTGGTTGTTGTGAACACGGTCAGGCGCGCAGTGGATATTTACAGCTCCGTAAAGAAGCTGAAACCAAAATCAACAGTATCTCTTCTGCATTCCCGCTTCAGACCGCCCGATCGTGAGAATGCTGTAGAAAAAGTCCTTGCAGCCCCTGACACTGCTGGCTCAATCTGCATCACTACCCAGGTTGTCGAGGCAGGCGTTGACATTACTTCCGCTACGCTCATTACCGATCTTGCGCCATGGCCGTCATTGGTACAGAGATTTGGCCGGTGTAACCGTTACGGTGATGATCGGGATGCTCAGGTCATTCTTCTTGATATGGATCTGGAAAAGAAAGGAGCAGCGCTTCCCTATACTATAGAGGAACTGACTGAGGCGTCTGAAAAACTCGCAGGGGTGAAAGATGTCGGGCCTGCGTATCTTCCACCGGTATCTTCACCTGCTCCGTATACCCATGTTATCCGCAGCAAAGATATCGTTGATCTTTTTGACACCACACCGGACATATCCGGGATGGATATTGATATATCCCGTTTCATAAGGGATACAGACGAGCATGACGCATCCGTTTTCTGGAGGGAGTTCGCAGGTGATGCACCCGGGGATGATCAACCAGCCCCCACCCGGGATGAGCTGTGCGGTGTGCCGGTCTCTGAT
>JAPLIX010000168.1:0-3171 GCA_026388865.1 Pseudomonadota bacterium
ATTTAAATCCATGACCTCGGCCATGAAACTGCGGCTTGCCGAGAGCCTTTATTATTCAGCCCGCACGCTCAAAGAGGCTCGCCTGCGCGCCCAGCACCCGGATTGGAGCGAAGCGCAAATTAAACAAAAAGTGCGCGAGATATTTCTATATGCCCAAACTTAACGTGAGAGTGGCTCGGAAAAACATCTGCGCGATATTGCCGGCATCCTGACCGTTTCTTCAGAGCAAATCAAATTTGATGCATTGCAGATGCTGATCAGGGAGCGGTTGCTGGAAAGCGAATGGGAAAAGGTTAAGGATTATAATCTGTAAGGCTATCCCTTGGGACGACGCAGCCATGGAGTTCACCGAGATTGCGCAGAAGAAGATGCCCGACTGCCCGGTGTGCGCGAAAAAGTAATAAATCCTAAACTCTAAATCCTATATTCTAAACAAATCAAAATTCGAATTGCTAAAACACCTTTTGGTCAAATACCTGATTACCTAAGCCTGACCCTAATGTCTTTCCCTGCACGCCGATGATAGGCAAGGCTAAGAAGCGATAATTTCCTTTAGGTTGGCCCTCAGTTTTTTTTCAGCCCGTGGGTGCAGCTTAACTCATACCTTTGATTGCAACCAAAAGTGAACAATTGCGTCCATTAGCGTTCTTGCCTCGCTAATTGTCATCGGTTTTGGCGGCGGAGTCTTATGCTCTACACCATGTCGTGCCGCCAACCCAATTGTACCTGGGCTATTTGCCGTGTGTTTGAAAAGTATCATGGTTTTTTCTGTCGCCCATCCTTGCTCTTTAATTGAAGATGACCCACCACAATCTTGCACAATTATTTCAAAAATCCGATAAAGATTGACCCAGTCCAAGTGTTCGGAGCCAATGATTTGAAGAACCTTTGCGACAGCACTATCTATGAGTGCTATTTTCATCCAATCTCGAATAGGATCAGCAGGGTGATATTCCTCGACAGTACCGTCTATGTGGGTCAATCGAATTGTAGGTGCTATCATATGCACTGCTATCGTCAAAGGTTCTGGAAAAATGATGGTATCATGTTTGCCATTAGCACGACTTTTAGAGATGGCACCTAACGTTACCCTCTCGCGTGAATTGAGTACAAGACGCGTTGCCCCGTTAAGCAGGGGTGTCAGCTTTTTGGCCTCTTCATGCACGGCTTCCGCACTGCTCTGCCTCTCCAAAGCAGCAGAACTGAGAAAGAACTCGTCTCCTTCCTGGATTACAGTGATTTGAGGATCATTTAGGGACTTCGCAAGAGCTTCGAGGTCTGATCTATCGCCTTTGAGACCTACCATCCATACCATACTAACGTCTCCAGTTTTGTTGCCTAACGGCCGGTTTCACAGGGCGCGGTGGTATAGCAGCGCTCCTGTGCAAACCGATGTTAGAAGTCATTTACCCAGCATCCGACTGATGACATCAACGGAATACACGGCTCCAAGCAATGCCGCGATTCCAGCGCCGGCAATAGCCAAAGCGAAGATGGCCATGACCAATAGACGCTGTGGCTGTTTTGACAAATGATCATACGGCGGTTCGCCGCGCAACAGCGCGCCAAAGTTAGGATACTTCGCGGTTATTGCGCTTTGGAGCCAGAACGGAACCCCATAAAGCAAGGCCATGGCAACAATAGCCGCAACATAGATAGCCACCTTTTCAAGGTTGAACCACACCAGCAAAAGTATTACTACGAGAAGAGCAATGGCACCTATGAGCATTGCCCCCGCGAGAATTGCAGGAAGAAAGCGAAGAATGAAAACCGCTAGGACGATACCTAAAGCAATTTCAATTATAAGCATGGCCCCTCCTGATTTCTAACGGCGGAATTGAGCGGAAACCGGGGACGGCGCATAGGGAGCAAACGCTTGCGTTTGCGACCCCATTAGTGCCGGCAAGGAGGTAGCCCGTCTTGTTGGTGGCATCCGCTCGAATGACTTGGTGCGCGCCATTTATTTTCATCTTTATTCTAAAGTTGCAAAAACATTATTTAGCATCATAGTATTAAGCATGTGAAAATGAGCTGTTTTTACCCATTATGAAACGGGGGCATCGCCCTTTACTGATCATCTTCTTGTCGGGTATAAACCTGATGCCCTCTTCAAGCACTGTCCCAGGCTTACTGCTTGCGCTTTTCTTTCAGCGTCTGATTCAGCAGGGCGAGCACGGCCTTATCTTTGTCGCGACCGGCTGCCCTTTTGGTGTCAATCAGTGATTCAAGCGTCAGCATGCGCAGTTCCAGATCATCAAGCTGAAGTTGAACCGTGCCGGTAATTAAGTCGCTATAGCTGAGTCTGTTGCCGATAGTTCCAAGAATATCCAGGGGACCAAACCGTGTCAAAAAAAGCTGATGGCCGGGAGAGGCAAGGTGAGACAGTTTCGGCTGCAATCGCTGGCCGGGTCTGTCCCGATAATATGCGTCAAGGGTGTGCAGTGCCGACAAAAGCCGTTCCAGATTGTCAGCGGAGCGGGAGTGAACCACATCAAGATCAAACGTGGCCATGGGAGCGCCATGAAGCACGGCACACACACCTCCGACCACTATAAAATCGACTTTATATTCTGAAAGCGTACGCAGGATTTCCAGAAAATCAGACGTGGTGTTTTGCATTACGCAGCCTCGTAAGGGAGCTGACATTCTGCTGCAAAACCTGAAGCCTCTGGGCCGGTGTTAAAGACAGCATCCAGCGGATAAGCGTAAGATCAATGCCGTCTTCACTGTGCGACCGTGAGTTCTGTACGGGTGGTTTTTTCTTCTGAGTACGCATTATAACATTTTTCGGCATCGCAATTTTCCACCTGACTCGGGAGTTAATATTCGCTCTGTACTGGAGTAAATATAGGCTGGGGGGCGTGGGGTGTCAAGGCATTTCAAGGGAGAGAAAATGTGCAGCACCTTCAGAAAAAATGTGGGTCACTTCCCATATTATTTTGTTCCAACTAAACCCACAAATAAAAAGCCGCCATCAGCGCGAACGTTAACAGAGGCTCATATTTATTAATTTATTGTTTTCCCCCGGCATAGTGTCCGTCTTTTTATTTGCCTCTATACACAAACGTCAGGTGAGTTCTTCCGTGGCTTGATTCGCGCAGGGCTTCATCCATCGGGGACTATCGCACATCAAACTACCTTATGGTGTGGGATGATGCCGTGAAGTCAGGA
>JAPLIX010000168.1:3185-8345 GCA_026388865.1 Pseudomonadota bacterium
GCAAGCCCCGCTTTTAGGCGGGGAGCTTCACAAACTCCATAATCTTATCTGTAAACAGCACCAGATCATTCAAGCCATTTTGAATAACACTTTTTACTATTTCAATGTCCATTTTTTCATATTCGTGAATGACGGTATTGCGGAAGTGGACCATATTTTTTAATTTTTCTGCAAGGGCGCTGTCTATAATGTGCTTCCTGTGCAGAAGCTCAAAACTTTCGGTGCTGGAGGTCGGTATCCCCAGTTTATGCAATTTAATGGCATGATTGGCCAGATCAATCGCCAGTTCACATGCCCTGAGGATATTCAGCACGGCAGCATCCTGCATGGTAAAGTCGGTGTCAAACCCCGCAGGATTTTTATAATATTCTTCTCGCGCACGCTGCACGCAGCGTTCTATGCCCTCTATCTTATTGACGCTAATGTCATTCATACCGGATAGGCCCTCCCTGTTTTGTAAAATTCCTCGAGAATATCGCGCCGTTCTTCACAGAGCTTTTGATAAAGAGAGATGGTGAGCATTTCGAATTCCTGGACAGCTCTTTCATCCGCCGTATACAGTAACCTGCCGGTGCTGACAATCTGAAATTGAAAGACCGTAGAAGTCAGCCTGAGATTGACAAGATCGACATCTTTTTTCAGTTCATCCTCAAGCCGGTACCGGCACTTTGAAACTACCATACGTTGTTCGCGCTTGGCGTCAGGATACGGCAGCAGTACGGCAATATCCACATCACTATCCGGCCACTCGGTGTCTGTTTGATAGGAACCAAACAGGTAAATCCCATGAACAGAAGGATAATAATGAACGATTGTCTTTATGATAAACCCGGCAGTGTTTTCGTTCTCCATCATACACTCATATCAATGAATCTTCATGGCATTAAAAGGGAAAGGGTAGCAGACCTATTTTGCCCGTATTAGCAGGCTGTTGAAAAACACCCATCTGCTGCGTTACGCTCATCCTTCGTCATTGCGACGTACTGGAAAGTACGACTCATTCCTCAGGATTTCGCGTGCCTTGCATCTGGATATTTTTGACCAGCCTGGAAAAAACCACTTTTTCAACAACAACCTGTTAGAGATAAAAAAGCCCCCACCAGCGAGAAGGCTGATAGAGGCCCATATTTTTAAAAGGAAAATTTTGTTATTTTTCGGCATAATGTACCTTCCGTTAATTATTCCTCTATACACCAGCCGATACATTGAGGTCAATTAAATATCAGCTCTCCTCCATGTCAAGCCGGGCTTCAACAAACGTATCCAGTATTTCTATCTCGGCTTTTTTGTGCAGCTTTGCGGTAAATTCCTGGAGCATTGCAACAGAGCGCATTTCGTAGAGCTTTTCTTGCAGCTCTTTTTCCACGGCGGCATTGAACGGCCGCACCTCGCCCGCCTTCAATACTTCTTTCACCAGGATCAGATGCAGGCATTCCTCGGTCCGCATGACCCGGGTAATCTGGCCTGATGGCGTTGAGAACACTACTGAATCAAGGATGGGGTGCAGCTGGCCGCGCATGACATAGCCCATGTCCTCGCCCTGCGTGCGCAGACTTTTTGCAAACCCGCCCGGTCCTGCAGCGCGTATCTTTTCGAGCTTCTCCCGCGCTTTTTTTTCTTCAGCCTCCGCGGCGTACTGATCAAGCGGCAGCATGATATGCAGGAGCCAGCGCGCTTCGGGGCCGCTCATTTCCGCCTTATGCTCATCGTAGTACGCGCGCGCCTCTTCCGCAGTGACCGGTTTTTTCTTTCCCTCCACCACCGAGGCAGCCATTTTATTTACCGCCAGATCTTTCATCATCTGGCTGCGGTACTCTTCAGGGCTTGAGCCGGTCATCACCATCATCGCCTTAAAGGTCCGCTCGGAGCCGGCTTCTTCCACCGCCAGGGCCATAACTTTCTCTATTTCCTTGTCCGTTGCCTTGATGCCCCTGCGGCAGGCTTCCTGGTAGAGAAGCTCCCGCATGATGAGGTTTTCGAGCACGGCTTTTCGCGCTGCGTACTGCTGCTCCTGGGGGAGGCGCACTTTCCCCTTTACATCCGCGTATGGCTTCAACAGCGCTTCAACGCCGGACTCCAGCTGGTACTGGCTGATCATGACGCCGTTTACGCGGGCAGTTGGGATGTTCTTCTGTGGAGAGGTTGTGGTTTTCTGGGGCATAATGGTAACTTATTGAATGAGTTTATGGGTTCAAGGATAAAAAATATTATAGTTTATAGTTAGTACACGTCAGATATAAGGGAGAAAACTCTTTGGACCCTCATGTCTGCCCTCCTGCAGATACCTTATTCTCATTACTAAATGTTAGCACATGAACTAAAATAGTTCTTTTAATCTGCTGGCTTTTATATTTATTTCGCCATATCCATATGGGAAAGCTTTTTAGTGCGGTAGCGCCGACGGCATTTTACGCACACATCTTTCAAGTCATCAGGTAAGTCTGTCAGTTTTCTGTGCACCTCATTTATCAGTGGATCAGGTGCGACAACCTCTCCGCATATTCTGCATTTGTGCAGCTCCACCGAAGTCTGTGACCATGTTTCAACGGTCCGGGAGCCCTTCTTATCAGAAATCTTTATCAGCTTTGTCGGGCACACATCAGCACATGCTGTGCAGCCAAAGCATTTATCGGAAGGCTCCTGGTAGGCAGAGTTGACCGTTGTATCCGGGCCGCGGGCTATAAAGTTTATAACACCTGCTCCCACTGCCTCATTGCAGACGCGCACGCACAGGCCGCAGAGCACGCATTTTTCTTCAGGTGCGCCCTTCTTTTTTTCCTGTTTACTGGCAAACCGGGATTCCTTCACACCATACTTTACCGCCATTTCCCTGATATAGTCAGAATCAGGAGCTTCAGCAAGATACAGCTCCATGAGGCCTTTCCTGACACCCTTGATTTCTTCAGTATCGGACTTTACCTCAAGACCTTCAACTGCGGCAAGTGTACATGAGGTGGTCAGGCCTTTTCTGCCGCCTGCCACAACCTCTACCATGCACAGCCTGCATGCACCAAAAGCTGCAAGACCTTCATGGTAGCAGAGAGCAGGAATATCGACGCCAGCGCGGTTTGCAGCTTTAAGAACCGGCTCGCCCTGCTCTACCTGATACTTTTTGCCATCAATGATAATTGTTACATTATGCATAATAGTATCAACCCTCTTTCACATCACATCGTAAACATCGGGTAACTTCCACCCCGGCTACATCAATCGGGTAGCACCGGGTGACTTCATCAAAAGTATATCGTCGTGTTTCAGGGGAAACCATGGGCATGGGGTTACGGTTTCCGCCCTGCGGCTCAACTGAAACCTCATTGTTGTACCTTACCTTCTTCAACAGCTCGCTAAACCGGTCTTTGCCCGTAAGTTTTTTATCAATAACCTTGGCAAACTGTTTACCCTGCCCCATAGCGCCGCTCACGGTTAAAGGACCGGTCACAAGATCACCACCGGCATACACACCGGGGATGTTTGTCTCAAGAGTGAAGGGGTCAACAGCCACGGTGCCGTTGCGGTTCACGTTGACGCCGACCTTGCCGATAAAATCAGAATCACACACCTGGCCGATGGCGGCAATCACAGTGTCACAGTCATAGGTGATAGTTTCCTTTTCTGCGACCGGCACTCGGCGTCCTGCAAGGTCATAGTCTCCGGGCCGCATTTTTGTGACAGTGATTCCCCTAACCTTACCGCCGCTTACCAGTACTGTGCCCGGGGCAACAAGGGTGACAATCTTGATTCCCTCTTCCTCTGCCTGGCTGATTTCTTCTTCTTCTGCAGGCATATCAGCCTTTTCGCGGCGGTAGAGAATGGTTACATCAGCGCCGAGGCGCTTTGCCACGCGGGCTGAATCCATTGCCACGTTTCCGCCGCCGATGATCACGGTCTTAGCCCCTACCGCAACCTCTTTGCCAAGATTGACATCGCGGAGAAACTCAACGCCGCTCAGCACGCCTTGTGCTTCCTCGCCCTGAACCCGAAGCGGACTTTCTTTCTGGGCGCCAATGGCAAGAAAGATCGCATCATGCTCTTTTCTGAGCGTCCTCAGGTTCTTGTCCTTGCCAACTGTTGTATTAAATTTAAATGTAACGCCAAGCTTCTTAATGACATCCACCTCGCGGTCAACTACTTTCTTGGGGAGCCTGAACTCAGGGATACCCCATGTGAGCATACCGCCGGCTGATGGATATGCATCATACACCGTGACTTTATGGCCAAGCCGGGCAAGGTAGTATGCAGCGGTTAAGCCTGCAGGTCCTGCTCCCACTATGCCAATCTTTTTACGGGTTGGCTTTAATTTCTTTGGCTCAACCTTCCGCAGTTTCTTTGCCTTCCCGTTTTCAAACATGTAATCAGCAGCAAACCGGTGCACTTCCCGCGTGGAAACCGTGTCATCAACTTCATTGCGCCTGCACCTGCCCTGACAGGGATGATGGCACACGCGGCCCGTGCTTGCCGGAAGGGGGTTATCCTGAAGGATTAATTCATACGCATCGGCGATCCGGCCTTCCTTGAGAAGGGTCAGATACCCGGGGATGTTCATATGAATCGGGCAGGCATTTTCACACGGCGCAACAAAAAGACTTTCGCATGCTCCTGCCTGGCACCGGTTGTTCTTGATATGATTTTCATATTCATTCTTAAAATATTTAAGTGTCGTAAGAACCGGGTTTGGCGCGCTCTGCCCCAAACCGCACAGGGATGCTTTTTTAATAAGATTGCCAAGTTCTTCAAGTACGGGCAAATCTTCCATCTTTCCCCTGCCGTTGCAGATGTCAGTAAGAAGGGCAAGCATATGCTTCAAACCTTCACGGCAGGGTGCGCACTTGCCGCATGACTCTTCCTTGGTAAAATCAACAAAGTAGCGTGCTGTATCAACCATGCAGGTGTCTTCATCCACCACCACCACACCGCCTGATCCCATGATGGAGCCAAGCTTGGTGAGACTTTCATAATCAATTGGTGACTCAAAGTATGGTGCGGGAATACATCCGCCGGAGGGGCCGCCGGTCTGCACTGCTTTAATCCGCTTGCCCTCTACGCCGCCGCCGCCAATATCATAGACCAGGGTCTTTAATGAAGTGCCAAAGGGTATTTCTGCAAGTCCTGCCTGGCTTATCTTACCTACCAGGGAGAGCACCTTGGTTCCCGTGCTTGTTT
>JAPLIX010000305.1 GCA_026388865.1 Pseudomonadota bacterium
GATATCACGCGCCGCCAAGCAGCTGCCTCGCGACATGCCGAGCCCTCCCGCCTACCAGAAGGTGAACCCTGCTGACGCGCCGGTAATATATATAGCGGTGACCTCTACGACGCTGCCGCTCTTTCAGATTGATGAATACGCGGAGACGCTGATGTCTCAGCAGATATCCATGCTGAAGGATGTCGCCCAGGTGCAGGTCTTCGGCGCGCAGAAATTCGCGGCGCGCGTGCAGCTCAATCCCATGGCCCTGACCACGCGTCAGATCGGCATTGATGAAGTGGTCGCGGCGGTGCAGCAGGGAAATGTGAACCTTCCGCTCGGGAACTTTAACGGCCCGCACCAGGCCTTTACCATCGAAGATAACGGCCAGCTCCTGAACGCGGCTGCGTACCTGCCGCTTATTGTCGCCTACCGCAACGGTTCCCCGGTGCGCCTTGCTGATATTGGAACAGTCATTGACAGCGTGGAGAACGACAAGGTGGCAAGCTGGTATAACACGCCGCAGAGCAGCAGCCGCGCGGTAATACTCGCCATCCAGCGCCAGCCCGGAAGCAACGCGGTTGATGTGACCACCCGGATTAAGAATCTGCTGCCGAAGCTTCGGGCACAGATGCCGGCCTCGGTTGAATTCCACATTCTGTATGACCAGTCAGTGTCAATTAATGAATCGGTCAATGACGTCAAGTTTACCCTGTTTCTCGTTGTGTGCCTGGTGGTGATGGTGATATTTCTTTTTTTGCGCAACCTGTCCGCCACCGTTATCCCCAGCCTGACCCTCCCCATGTCGATTGTCGGGACCTTTGCCGCCATGTATATGTTCAACTTCAGCATTGATAACCTGTCGCTAATGGCGCTCACCCTGTCGGTCGGCTTTGTCGTAGACGATGCCATCGTGATGCTGGAGAACATCGTACGCCATATTGAAATGGGGGAGGGCGTGATGGAAGCGGCCTTGAAAGGCTCTCGCGAAATCAGCTTTACTATTGTGTCCATGACCCTGTCGCTGGTCGCCGTGTTTATACCAGTGCTGTTTATGGGCGGTGTGCTCGGAAGGCTGCTCCACGAATTTTCCGTAACCATCAGCATGGCGATTCTTATTTCCGGGCTGGTGTCGCTGAGCCTCACGCCGATGCTCTGCAGCAGATTTATGCGGCCGGTGACAGAAGAGCGGCATGGAAAATTATACTTAGCCACCGAGAAGTTTTTCAGCGGTATGCTGAACCTGTACAAATGGAGCCTGGACCGGGTGCTGGAGCACCGCTTGGCAACCATGGTGATATCCGGAGTTATACTGGTTGCGACTGTTTACCTTTTTATAATCATCCCCAAGGGCTTTCTGCCCTATGAAGACCGTAACATGCTATTCTGTTTTACCGAGGCGAGCCAGGGAATTTCCTTTGACTCGATGGTGCGCCATCAGCAGGCGCTCGCGGAGATTCTTCGAAAAGAGCCGAGCGTTGACTCCTTTATGTCCAGCGTCGGCGCGGGCGGGCCCAACCTCGCGAACAACACCGGCCGCATGTTCGCCCAGTTAAAACTGCGGAGCGAGCGCAACAAGAGCGTTGACGAGATCATTGAAGAGCTGCGTCCCAAACTTTCAACCGTGCCCGGAATCCGCGCGTTTTTGCAGAACCTGCCCACCATACGCATCGGCGGCCAGCTAACCAAGAGCATGTACCAGTTCACCCTGCAGAGCCCGAACCTTGATGACTTGTATAAATTCGCGCCTATTCTTGAAGAGAAGATGCGCGCGGTGCCCATCCTGCAGGACGTGAACACCGATCTGCAGATAAAGAATCCGCAGATTAATATAGACATCGACCGTGACAAGGCCATGTCCCTGGGCGTTTCCGCGCAGCAGATTGAAGACGCTCTGTACGGCTCGTTCGGCACGCGCCAGGTGTCAACCATCTACGCGCCGACCAACCAGTACAAGGTCATCGTGGAGCTTGAGCCGAAGTACCAGTCTGATCCCGCGATTCTCTCCATGCTCTACATACGCTCCACCGCGGGCGCGCTAGTGCCTTTAAGCACGGTGGCAAAAATCACTCGCAGCGTCGGGCCGCTTACCGTAAACCATCTGGGTCAGCTTCCGGCAGTGACCCTTTCATTTAATCTCAAGCCCGGCGTGTCGCTGGGAGAAGCGGTGGAAGCGGTGGATAAGGTCGCCCGCGCGACACTGCCTCAGGCTATAAACTCAAGCTTCCAGGGCACGGCGCAAGCATTCCAGGCCTCAGAGCAGAACCTCGGCATCCTGCTCATCATGGCAATACTCGTCATCTATATTGTGCTGGGGATTCTCTATGAGAGCTACATCCATCCGGTGACCATTCTCTCGGGGCTGCCCTCAGCCGGGGTTGGCGCGCTGCTGTCACTCATGCTCTTTCGCATGGATTTAAATATTTATGGGTTTGTCGGTGTCATCATGCTCATCGGCATTGTTAAAAAGAATGCCATCATGATGATTGACTTCGCGCTTGAGGCGCAGAGAAAAGAAGGCAAGAGCCCGCATGACGCGATCTATGAAGGATGCCTCATACGCTTCAGGCCCATCATGATGACGACCATGGCCGCCATCATGGGCAGCCTCCCTATAGCGCTTGGCTTCGGCGCTGGTGCTGACGCCCGCCGACCGCTGGGTGTGGCTGTTGTCGGCGGCCTTCTATTCTCCCAGCTCATCACCCTCTATATCACCCCGGTGGTCTATACCTATATGGATTCGCTGCAGGCAAAGGTAAGAACGCTCTTCAAGATGCGCGATAGAATCAATGATCCGTCAATGTAACAGCGCTGATCTAAAAGAAATCTATACCATCATCAATACCGCTGCCCTCGCATATAAAGGGGTAATACCTGCTGACTGCTGGAAGGAGCCGTATATGTCGGAAGAAGAGCTGCGGGATGAAATTGCCCAGGGGGTGGTATTCTGGGGCTATGAGGAAGCGGGGAGGCTGTCCGGGGTGATGGGGATTCAGCCGGTAATGGACGTGACGCTCTTCAGGCACGCCTATATTCGGCCGGACAGGCAGCTCTGCAGGGAATAAGCCCCTCCTGCTGCGAGCTCTCAGGCAGAGGGCAAATAACCCGGTTTTAATCGGAACCTGGGCGGCCGCGTAATAGGCGATGCACTTTTATGAGAATCACGGATTTTATATAGTTGCGCCAGAAGATAAGTGCCGGCTGCTAAGGAAATACTGGATAGTCTCTGAACAGCAGATTGCAACTTCGGTTTTTTAAAATATGGAATACAACAGGAGCTTGCCCTGTCAGGATTTTAAGCCTTTCTAAAGACAGTGCACTTTTATTTACTTAATGACATACGGAAACATTTTAATTGACACACAATTCCCGCCGGATTTATACTTTTCACATGAAAAAAAATACTTTTGAACGGTATCAAAAACCAACAGTGTCGCCTCTGGGTGATTGGGCAACGGCAAGTGGTGGTCCTGATGGATGCACTCTTGGCAGCGGTAAAGCAGGAACCTGCAACATTGACACAAGTACGAAAACCTGCGGAACTGGCACAGGAGGTTAGTTATTTATTTTCTGCAAGCCATCTCCGGGAAACATACAGGCCATCTATTAAATGAGCATAGCCCACTTTTTTTTATGATCTTTTTTGAGACCCTTTGATGAGACCCTATACTCCCACGAAAACGACCATCTTTTTTTTGCATACCCCTAAAACTGCCGGTAGGTCCCTGATAGACTATCTCAGGGGTATCTACGGCCCTGAACGGTCGTTTTTTGCCACTGGGCTCTACCATTTGGTGCGGTTTAGCGTGCTGCCCCCCGATAATGTCAGGGATCTCAGGCTCATCAGCGGGCATTTTAATTTTGGTTTTCATGAACCGCTCTTTTCCGATTTCACCTACTTCACGTTGCTGCGCGAGCCCGTTGACCGCATTGTCTCGTTTTATTACTATCGCAAGCGATCACCACAGGAGATTGACTACCGTGAAATAAACGAGAAGAAGATAAGTCTTGAGCAGTATGTTGTATCAGGCATGGCAAAGGAGACCGATAACGGCATGGTACGCCGCATTTCGGGCGCAGGAATGAAGCCCCCCTTCGGCGAATGCACTGATATGATGCTTGAGCAGGCAAAGCACAACGTGGAGAACTACTTTGCAGTGGTAGGCCTGCAGGAAATGTTTTCTGAAAGCCTGGACCTTCTGCGGCGCACCTTCGGCTGGCATGAGTTACCATACAGGGACTGTAACATCACCCCTGACCGTCCTGCCCGCGATACCCTGCCTGCGGACACAGTGCAGCTCATTGGAAAATACAACAAATTTGATCAGGAGTTATACCAGTGGGCACGAGAGCGGTTTCTGCGTTCTCTTTGTTAACATCCTCGATCAGGTGAATTCAACTTCAAAGTTCACCAGTACCGGCCCATGTATATCTGATCCTATGGTTTTCCTGTCATCTTTAATACTTTGTTCTATTAATTGAACACCATAAACCATCAGCTACGCTGATGGGTCCAAGCTATGCTATGCAGAATGGAGAGAGATAGCAGCTTGTGGAAAATAAAATACCTCCTTAAGATAGTAGGGGTGACCCTAACAATCAAAAGGAGGTATAAGATGAAAGATTTTAGGAGATTAGCACATGCCATATGGGAATGCAAATACCATGTGGTATGGTGTCCGAAGTATCGGTTCCGGATATTGAAAGGGGCAGTGGCCGAGTCGGTACGCGAGATCATCAGAGAACTATGCAGGTGGAGAGGAATAGAAATAGTAGCAGGGAATGTGCAGGCAGACCATATCCATCTGGTGATAGCAATACCGCCGAAATACTCGGTGGCAGAAGTGATAGGGTTTCTGAAGGGAAAGAGTGCGATAAAGATATTCGATAAGCACCTAGACCTGAAGAAGCGATACTGGGGGCGGCATTTCTGGGCAAAGGGATACTGTGTAAGTACCGTAGGCCTTGATGAGGAACGGATCAAAAAGTATGTAGAATGGCAGTTGAAGGACGACCAAACCATGGATCAACTCAAGCTGTGGAAGTGATGTAACCCTTTTAGGGTCACCTTTTATACCACCCCTTTTAGGGGTGGTTGTTAATTAGCAGTTAGTTATAAACAAAAGGAACCATCTGGCGTTATATAGCCACCCACCTCGACTGTATCCCGGCCACGCTTCTTTGATCAAACTGGCCGAGAGCAACGGCTATATAAACGTCTCAACATCATGTCAAATCAGTTTCGTCAACTAAATCATCGCTTAACTCGAGAATGTCCATGGCTTCCTTCAACCGCTGCAGGGAAACCTTACCCTCCGTTTGAATACGCCGAAGCGCTTCTTCGCGGGTCATAACTCC
>JAPLIX010000393.1:0-10132 GCA_026388865.1 Pseudomonadota bacterium
CATGCACTCGGTATTTCCGTCAGGAGAAATTTATCTGCCATGGCATGTACCGGGATCCCTGCACTGGGAGGTTGCTGTTTCCTATTCTATGCTTGCGGCTTTATTCTGGCTGCTGTCTCTGCAGAAACAGAAATCTTAAAGAGTCGTTTAAAGCTGCGACTGTTCAAGGTTCTCAAGCATAATGATCAGCTTGTCCAGGGGCGTTGCCAGGGTGAGTTCATCAGGGGATAGATTAAATGCCCTGCGCCAGGCACGGTCGCTGATAGTAAAGGCCGGCTCCCTGTTTATAAAAGCTAACGGCAGGAGCATCCGGCAGGCGCCCATGCCGGCAAAGCCTTTTATGAAGCTGCCGGTAGCATAACAGTAGGCGCGCGTCAGCAGGTGCATCTGCTCCGGCGTGCCGAACAGGATCACTGCATCAGGCTCAGGCACACGTCCCAAGGGCCCGATAATTATCGCCTTGAATGTTTCTGAGAACTGCGGAAAGAGAGCCCTTGCCTGCTGCTCGGCTTTTTCCTGCAACGCTACGCTGGGAAAAATATTTATCGAGGCAGTGTGGAACTGATCGCTTGCCGCGCGCTCTTCATCGCTCATCTGCGCCAGCACCGGGTCAAGGCCGGTTGCCGCGCAGCCCAGCGTGCAGACGTGGTCTTTCAGTGTCGTATAGAACACCTTCTGCTCTGCAATAGCCTCCGCCATCATGTAGCAGATATTATTCATGTCTGCGTATGCTTCGATGCCGGCCGGCTCCTGCTTTGCCTGCTTCAGAGCAATACCATTCTTTTTAATACCCAGCGTGCGGCGCAGCAGTGTCGCTATGGCGTCGTGGTCCATAAAAAATCTCCCGGGTGATAGAGAATTAAACTTTACTTTTCTCCGCGTATATTTTAATTAAAACCGTATGGAGAATATATCAACCGTTGTCGAAAGTAAAGCCTGCAGCGGCTGCGGCATGTGCGTTGCCGCATGCCCGGTTAATGCCATATCCCTCACTGAGCATTCCATACCCGCGGTGGCAGATGACTGCACTGAATGCGGGATCTGCGTGGAGATGTGCCCGCGCACGGAAATGCCCTATACTGCTATTGAGGGCGAGCTGGCCCGGAAAAAAGGCGCTGACCGGCACGACCCTCTTATCGGCTGTTATACGCACATATGCCTTGAGCAGGTATTAAACGATGCCATCCGCAATCGCTCCTACTGGGGAGGGGCAACCACCGCGCTGCTCGCCTACCTGTTCGAGCAGGGGCATATTGACGCAGCGCTTCTGACGGACAAGGCGCACGATCTGTTTTACTGCTCCCACGCAAAGCCGCGCGTCGCAGCATCCCCAGCGGACGCGGTTGCCTGCGCGTTCACCAAGCCCACGGTAACCCCGCAGCTGGCGCGCCTGCCGGTAGCGGGCAGAAGCATTGCCGTGGTCGGAACTTCCTGCCACCTGGAGGCCATCCGGAAAGCCCAGTATCTTGCCGAGAATGGCACGGTCGCAAAAAAGCGCTGCCGGGAGCTGACCGGGAACATCACCTTTCTGCTCGGGCTCAACTGCTTTTTTGCCAATACCTATACCGGAGTTGACCAGCAGCTGCAGCGGCTGGGACTGCAGGAAAAAGATATCAAGCGGTTCTTCTATGCCACGGGGATACCGTCGGTGGAGTTGTTTGACGGCACCATTAAGGAAATCCCTGAAGGCAATACAAATTTTTCAGCGCTCAATCTTGGCTGCCTGCTCTGCTATCCATCCTACACCGCGCGCCTTTCTGATGTCACCTTCGGCAAAACCATGTCCGAGGAATGGGGCTGGAATGACGTCATCTGCAGAAGCAAGAAAATCGCAGGGCTCCTTCAGGAAATGGAAGGCCGGGGGATTATTGAAACGCGCACGCCTGTTGATGGCGGGACCGAGATGCTCGAATCCCTGCTCGAAGCGCAGGTTTTCAGCGTGGATGCCATGGGCTATGCCACCTTTGTTGAAACCGGCAGTTTCAGCCCGGACGAGGCAGCTACGGCAATGCTCAACCGGCCCGGCGGCACCATTACCGGCACCAACCGGCTGCGGCTTATCCAGGCGGTGCGTAAATATTCTTTCTATGAGCCGGCTGTTGCGGCACGAAAGGCAAAGGGCGTGTTTGTGCCGGTACTTACATGATGCTTAAGATATCAGCACTCCCAGAAAAACGCCAACCATGGCAAGCGCAATAATAAGCTTACCGATGGCCCCGCCGATGAAGCCTACAAGGGTACCAAATCCAATCTTCATTGAGGTGCCTATAGTCCTGCCGTAAAGCAGCTCACACACCAATGCACCGAGAAACGGTCCTGCCATAATACCTAACACGCCTCCCGCAAAAAGCCCGATCAAGCCCCCGGCAACAGCACCGGCAACACCCCACCGGCTGGCGCCATATTTTTTAGCTCCGCTGATCGTCGCCAGATACTCTACCATCTGGCTCAGGAGGAGGGTGAGAGCCACAAGGACCAGCAGCACTCCCCAGGTAATGACCGTAAAGTCGGTGTACCATGCATAGATGAAAGCCCCGAGCAGTATCAATGGCGATCCCGGAAGCATCGGCAGCACAGATCCAATTAAACCGGCACTGAGAAGAAGAACGGTTATTAAAATAATAAGGGATTGTTCCATAAAACATGCTCCTTGATGGCTTTATTATACACCACGGCTGCCATTAATTATAGAAGCATTGCGTGCTCTGTGCTATAATCTGATAAACAATAGCACTCACAAAGAGACCTTTTCTATGAGCACTGCCAAGCAGCAGGTTTCTGACTTGCTTCCCTGCCCGGTCGTTTTTATCAGCACCATTCATGGTGAAAAGCGTGACATAATGACTGCGACTGCCCTGTTTGTTTCAGAAAAAGAACCGCTGCTCACCGTGAGCGTGGCAAAACGCCATCTCACCGGCAAGCTGATTGAGCGGTCCGGCACGTTCACCCTTATTATTGCTTCTGAGAGCCAGAAAGAGCTTGCCCTGAAACTGGGAAGCGTGAGAGGTGATGAAGAGGACAAGTTTCAACTGTTTTCCATAAAAACCCTTCCCGCAGAGCCGGGAAAGCCCCTCGTTCCCGCTGATGATTCAGCATGGCTTGCGTGCAGGGTGATCAGCAGGCAGGATATAGATGACTATTACGTGCTGCTGGCACGGGCAATAGAACATAAGGGCTTTGGCAACCCGCCGCTTCTCTGGCAGAAAGGAATCCTGTTCGGCTTGAAATCGTTATAAGGTTCTTATGAAACATTTTGCGCTAACAGGTAGTTGAAAAAGTTGTTTTTCCCAGGCTGGTCAAAAATGCACAGATGCAAGGCTCCCGAAATCCTGAGAAGTGAGGCGTACTTTAGGGTACGCCGCAACGACGAAGGAAGAGGGAAACGCCGCAGATGGGCGTTTTTCAACAGCCTGGGAAACCCGCATCCCAAATCCCTGATCCATTTTTTAACCGCACTGCTCATCTGCTGCACGCTCTGCCTCTGCGCCTGTGACATAGAAAAACGGCCGCTTGAGTTCCCTTTTGACCACGGCCCGCACTTTAACGCAGTGAATGAGTGGTGGTATTTTACCGGTGAGGTAATAACCGCTCAGGGAAAAACGCTGGGTTTTGAATTCACCATATTCAAGCGTTTAATTTCAGCGAAAAAAGGCTTTGCCTACCTCGGTCATTTGGCCGTGAGCGATCCGGACACGAAGCAGCATGCTTTTGTTGAAAAAACGACCAGCCCCCCAGTTGCGGGTATTGAAGAGGGCAAAACAGAAATAATTGTTAAAAACTTTTCCTGTCAGTTTGCAGAAGCATCAGGCTTCCACATCAAGGCAGAGACAGACAGCCTGGCAATTGATGCCGTGCTGGTACCTGAGAGCGCGCTGTTGCCCCATGGAGAAGACGGGCTCATCACCATGGGAGACGGCAGAAGCTCTTACTATTACTCGTTTACCAGCCTTGCAACCACCGGCACGCTTACCGTCAATAATACTGAATATACTATCGCTTCCGGCCGCACCTGGATGGACCACCAGTGGGGAAATTATACCGTGCTGGGGATGAAGTGGGACTGGTTCTCTCTGCGCCTTGATGACGGCAGCTCGCTCATGCTCTTCCAGTTCAGGGATATCTTTGATAAACCCACCATAAAAAACTGGACCTATCAGGCAGCAGCAGGCTCAGTCTTGTATGGCGCTGATTTCTCAGCGCAGGCCGCCCGCCGGTATAAAGAAGAAAAGGGCCGCAGCATATATCCGGTTGACTGGACCATAGAGGTTCCCGGTCTTGATGCGAAGTTTCAGGTCAGCCCGCTGTTTGATGAACAGAGCTTATATGATGTTATGACACCAGATTACTGGGAAGGTCTCTGTTCTGTTGCAGGGATAATGGAGGGCAAGGCGGTACATGGGGCTGCCTATGTAGAGTTGACGGGGTATGAAAAGATAAATTATTGACTATTCATGGTGGTTAATATAGAGGTCAGGTAAACACCTTGCAGCTGATTAAACGGTTTTACTAAAGCAGTTAACGAGGCTAATTTATGTCGGTCACAGGAGTAGTCAAGCAATGTAAAAAGGTCCTTGAAAATTATTACGGATCACAGTTCAAAGGACTGATTTTATACGGGTCATTTGCACGCAATCATGCAAGCACTGAGAGTGACATTGATTTGCTTGTGTTACTATGCCGACCATTTGATTACGGTCAAGAACTTCACCGGATTATTGAACTGCTGTATCCCGTTCAATTAGAATCCGATCACCTTATATCAGCCAAACCTGCACCATTAGAGGACTTTGACCACGGCATACTCCAGCTATACAGAAATGCTAAGAGGGAAGGAGTGCATGTGTGACAGAGCCGTTTGCCGACGAAATTTCAGCAAACCTTGAACGGGCTGAGCAGTCCATACGTGCAGCCAAACAACTGGCGCTGGGAGGCTATTGCGACTTTTCTGCTTCGCGGGCATATTATGCGGCCTTCTATGCAGCCACGGCTATCTTATTGCATGAGGGGTTAGAGTTAAGCAAACATAGTGCAGTAATTGCTTCTATTCATCAGCGATTTGTTAAAACAGGTAAACTGGATCAAGAACAGGGAAAATCTTTGAACTGGCTTTTTGAACTGCGAGGCATTGGTGACTATGGTGTCACGGCTCATGTGTCACGTAAGGATGTCGATCAAGCCATTGACGCGGCAGAGCGCTTTCTGGCTGCCATAAAAAGCTTATTACATAAAACAGCATCCCGGTAATCATTCAGGTTGTATCAGGTTATCAAGAATGAGCCCGCAAAAACTCTCCTTATCCGAAGCACTATACTGCCAGCCCAGATGCGTGAGGCAGGAGCTGCACATGGCAAGCCTCCAGCCGTATCCCGGAAACCAGCTGAACTCCTCTGTTGCCGGGCCCGCATAGCCGCATCCTGGTGCTGCCCGGAAACAGCCGATCTCAAAAATAATGCCATAGGGGTTGCAAAAGGCGTGCTGATGCATGCCCTGCACGTCAATCCGCTCACGCGGGCTGGTGATGCCATGCCCGCACTGCGCGCAGCGGACCGCTTTTTCTTTTTTCTTGTGCGCCTCATCTTCAGTGTCCACGCGCTGCCCTCCCCTTCCTTCCGGAAGCGGGATGCGCAGGCAATAGCGGGGATCAATGCTATCTATATTCTGGTCAATCATGGAAGAAGGTAGCTCACTGAAGTTCATTCACCGCAGCGGCCGCCCCTCGGCCATGAGCTCGGGGCCGAATGGCTGAGACCGCAGAGTCAGGAACAGTTTTCTCCTGCGGGCTTTGCGCAGTCTGCGTGCGTGTGCAGAATAGGTATGTTCTTACATAGTGGTAACGCATAGACTATCCTATCCCGGTCTTGCAACAACATTGCACGTTGCACAAGAGAAAAGAGAAAATCGCTGCCAGTGAAGTGATTAAAACTCTGGTTTGAAAATAAGAATACTGAGCGGCGGCAGGACCACAGTGATGGAACAGGGCTTCCCGCTCCAGGGAATCGCATCAGCCTGCGCGCCGCCGCTGTTTCCCCTGTTGCTTCCCCCGTAATGTGCTGAATCACTGTTAAGGAGTTCCCGGTAAAAAGCGGGCAGCGGAACGCCGATGCGGTAATCAAGGCGCGGCACCGGGGTGAAATTGCAGGCCACCACCACAAAGTCCCACGGGTCGTGTGCCTTCCTGATAAAGGAAATAATGCCGGCGTCAGCATCATGAAAGTCGATCCACTCAAAGCCGCTGTGCTGAAAGTCAATTTCATAGAGCGCCGGCTCCGCGCGGTAGAGGTGGTTGAGGTCCCGGACAAACCTCTGCAGGGAGCGGTGCGGCGCGTAGGCAAGCAGGTGCCAGTCAAGGCTTGCGTTGTGGTCCCATTCAGACCACTGGCCGATATCATTGCCCATGAAAAGATGCTTCTTCCCCGGATGGCAGAACATGTAGCCGAAGAGAAGGCGCTGGTTGGCAAATTTCTGCCACACATCACCCGGCATTTTACCAAGCAGCGACCCTTTGCCGTGCACCACTTCATCATGGGAAAAAGGAAGAATGAAATTTTCGTAAAAGGCATAGAGCAGGGAGAAGGTGAGATTATGGTGATGGTATTTGCGGTGCACCGGTTCCTTGGAAAAATATTCCAGCGTATCGTGCATCCATCCCATGTTCCACTTGAGGCCGAACCCCAGGCCTCCCAGCCAGGTGGGCCGCGACACGCCCTGCCATGCGGTGGACTCTTCCGCGATCATGAGCGTGCCGGGGAAATAGCGGTACACGATCTCATTTAATTTTTTCAGAAACGCTATCGCCTCAAGGTTCTCATTGCCGCCGAACTGGTTTGGCACCCATTCGCCGGGCTCCCGTGAATAATCGAGGTAGAGCATGGAGGCAACCGCGTCAACCCGCAGCCCGTCAAAATGATAGGTATCAAGCCAGAAGAGAGCGCTTGAAATTAAAAAGTTACGCACCTCGTTGCGGCCGTAATTAAAAACGAGCGTGCCCCATTCCCGGTGCTCGCCCTTGCGGGTGTCCGCATGCTCGTACAGAAATGAGCCGTCAAACTGCGCCAGTGCATGGGCATCCTTGGGGAAATGCGCCGGCACCCAGTCAAGAATGACACCGATGCCGTGCTGGTGGCAGCGGTCGATAAGATACATGAGGTCTTCGGGAGGGCCGAAGCGCGGTGTGGGGGAAAAATAGCCGGTGACCTGATAGCCCCAGGAGGCATCGTAGGGATGGGCTAAAACAGGCATGAACTCAATGTGGGTGTAGCCCATCTCCTCTACATAGGCAATGAGCTTCGGCGCCAGCTCGCGGTAGGTAAGAAAGCGGTTGTCTTCTTCCGGCACCCTCATCCATGAGCCCAGATGCACTTCATAGACCGAGATCGGCTGCTTCAGCGGGTCAGACCTGTCCCGCCGCGCTATCCACTTGCCGTCCTTCCATGAGTGGGTATCCACAGCGTATACAATGGATGCGGTCTTGGGCCTGGTCTCAGAGTAAAAGGCATAGGGGTCTGCCTTGGTAATAAGGCTGCCGTCCCGGGCTTTAATCTCATATTTATAAAATTCACCTTCAGCAAGCTCCGGAACAAAAAGCTCCCAGATCCCGAAACTGCCGCGCACCCGCATGGTATGACAGCGGCCGTCCCAGTCATTAAAGTTTCCGACAACACTCACCCGCAGCGCATTCGGCGCCCACACCGCAAATAAAACCCCCGCCACACCCGCGTGAACCATTGCGTGGGCGCCAAGTTTTTCATATATTTTATGGTGGTTGCCTTCTGCAAAGAGGTGCAGGTCATAATCTGAAAGCACCGGCGGCAGGCAGTAGGGGTCATGCAATATTTTTGTTGAC
The DNA here is from genome assembly GCA_026388865.1 of Pseudomonadota bacterium. Classification (GTDB taxonomy): domain Bacteria; phylum Desulfobacterota; class WTBG01; order CAIYCZ01; family CAIYCZ01; genus JAPLIX01. Next base: position 7,844 of record JAPLIX010000393.1, read on the forward strand.
CCGCTGCTGGCGATAGTTCTAATGGTATAAGGAAAAAACGTGCTCTTGTTTTTGATCAGGCATTCAAAGAGCCCGCTGTCATGAATTTTGCTCATGGGAATTTCTTCCGGCGGCTGTCCCCCTGCAACGACAAACGCCTTGTCTGCCTCGGGCAGAAAGGCCCTGACCACCAGCGCCCTTTTACCGCCAGACTCTGCTTCATGCATGCCAAGCACACTGAAGGGATCATGATGCTCGGCAGCAATAATTTTTTTAATGTAGTCCGGGTGAACCTTTTTCATTAATGCCTTGCGTCGGTTATACGTTGGGGAGCAGTGGGGTGCAGAGCAAAAACCCCGCAGCCTCATACTTGGTAACTCTTACACTCTTTATCACAAAAAAACAAGTGCGTCCCCTTTATAAACGCTTATCGAAATCATTTATATAAAATTTCATCATATGGGGCTATTGGTTTTTAATGACTATCTTGAATAGACTAACATATGTAAGTTGCAATTTCTGATGTGATAGATACTGACAACTTTGATACATAAGCTTCACTTTTTAGCGGTTAATGCCCACCACAAGATGTTGATTTTTGTTCGGACAACCCCTGCGCCACATCTTGAGGCGGATTATTTATTGACACACAATTGCCCCTTGCCTATATTTGTTTCATCTTAAAGCGAGTTTCTATCAAAGCGCTCTGGCTTATGACCTCAACGTTGCCGTGCCGTATAAGCGGCGGAGGAATGAATGGGATTACCAAAGAACCCGCTGAATGATGCGGAGAATCTCTCTGGCGGAAACATGGTACAAGTTTCCGATCAATTATTGGAAAAGGCGCGCACGGATGCCGACACTGCGCTGAAAGATCTCGAATCGCGATTAAGCGGACTCAGTTCGGCAGAAGTCGATGCGCGCATCAAGCGCTACGGGCTGAACGAGATTGCGCGGGAGAAACGCCAGTCTCCCCTGACGCGGCTATGGGATAACGTTAAAAATCCACTGGTCATCCTGCTGATCGCGCTGGGCGTGCTGTCGTATCTGACTGGTGACCTGCGGGCGATGATCGTCATTTTCATAATGGTGGTGCTGGGCGTGGTGCTGCGTTTCTATCAGGAGATGCGCGCCGATAACGCCGCTGAAAAGCTCAAAGCCATGGTTAACACCACGGCCACGGTCGTGCGGGATGGCAAAGATACCGAGGTGCCGCTCAAGTTGCTGGTACCGGGTGACATTATCCGGTTGAACGCCGGGGATATGGTGCCGGCTGATGTGCGCGTACTGTCAGCCAAGGACTTGTTCCTCAACCAAGCAGCGCTGACTGGCGAATCCCTGCCCGTGGAGAAAAAAGCTGCTCCTGCCTCCGCCGAAGTTCAAAATCCGCTTGATCTGCCGGACATCTGCTTCCTGGGTTCCAACGTGGAGAGCGGCTCCGCAACGGCGGTCGCCGTCCACACCGGGAGCGGCACCTACTTTGGCTCACTGGCAGCCAGCATCGTCGATCAGCGCGAGCTCACCAGCTTCGACAAGGGCGTCAACCAGTTTACCTGGCTGATGATCCGCTTCATCGCGGTGATGGTGCCAACCGTCTTCTTACTCAACGGATTAAGTAAGCATAACTGGGTGGAAGCGTTCCTGTTTGCGATGGCGGTGGCCGTCGGCTTAACCCCGGAGATGCTGCCCATGATCGTGACAGTCAACCTGTCCAAGGGCGCACTGGCGATGGCGCGCAAGAAGGTGATCGTCAAACGACTGAACGCCATCCAGAACTTTGGGGCGATGGACGTGCTGTGCACCGACAAGACCGGTACTCTCACGCAAGGCAGGATCGTGCTGGAGAAACATCTGGATGTTCACGGTGACGAAAGTCCGCGCGTCCTGCATTACGGGTACATGAACAGCTATTTCCAGACCGGTCTCAAGAATCTGATGGATGAAGCCATCCTTGATCACGGTCACCTCGAGGAGGACCTTAAGGTTAAAACGGACTACCGCAAAATAGACGAAATTCCCTTTGACTTTCAGCGGCGGCGCATGTCCGTGATCGTTGAGGACAAACAGAACCAGCATACCCTGATCTGCAAGGGTGCCGTGGAAGAGATCATGCGCCTGTCACCGCGCGTAGAAGTCGGCGGCGAAGTGCTGGATGTCCAGCCTGAGCACGACGCCCACCGCAAGCAGCTCGTGCAGGAATTGAACGCACAGGGTTTCCGCGTAGTCGCCATAGCCTACAAGGTCATACCCGGCGATGACGACGAGCCCCACTATAAAATGCAGGACGAAGCCGACATGACCCTGCTGGGG
>JAPLIX010000393.1:10170-12711 GCA_026388865.1 Pseudomonadota bacterium
GTTCCTAGCCTTCCTCGACCCGCCCAAGGAGACCGCGACTGAGGCTTTGAAGCGGCTCCACGCTTTGAATGTTAGAGTCAAGATTCTGACCGGCGACAATGAAATCATCACCACCTATATCTGCAAAGAGGTCGGTATGCCGGTAGATAAGATTCTGCTGGGCTCTCAAATCGAAGCGATGAGCGAGGAAGATCTGGCTGAAGCCGCCAGCGTGACCAGTATTTTTGCCAAGCTGGCACCGGCTCAAAAGGAACATATCATCCATGCCTTGCAAAGCAAGGGCCACGTGGTGGGCTTCATGGGTGATGGCATCAACGACGCCCCAGCCTTAAAGGCCGCAGATGTGGGCATCTCGGTCGATAGCGCCGTGGACATCGCCAAGGAATCATCCGACATTATTCTGATGGAAAACAGTTTGCTGGTGCTGGAGCAGGGCGTGATAGAAGGCCGCCGCGTGTTTGGCAACATCATCAAATACATTAAGATGGCGGCCTCTTCCAACTTCGGCAACATGTTCAGTGTCGTGGGAGCCAGCGCGTTCCTGCCCTTCTTACCCATGCTGCCGATCCAGGTGCTAACCAACAACCTGCTCTATGACTTCTCGCAGACTGCTATCCCCACAGACACGGTGGACGCCGACTGGCAGACCAAGCCGCGCAAGTGGACGATTGGCGAGATTCAGCGTTTTATCCTGTTCATCGGCCCGGTCAGTTCAATCTTCGATTACCTGACATTCTTTATCATGCTCTACGTATTCAATGCCGGGAGCAACCCGGCCCTGTTCCACACCGGCTGGTTTGTGGAGTCGCTCTTCACCCAGACGCTGATCATTCATGTCATCCGCACCAACAAGATCCCGTTCATCCAGAGCTGGGCCAGCTGGCCGATGATCGTCACTTCCATAATCATCGTCGCGGTAGGCGCCTGGCTGACAGTTTCGCCCCTGGCCGACACGCTCGGGTTTGTCCCGCTTCCGCCGCTGTACTGGCTGCTGCTGGCGATCATGCTGCCGTGCTATGTGGTCCTCACTCAGCTGGTAAAAACCTGGTTTTACCGCAAGTTTGGTGAATGATGAAGGTGGCGGGATAATACCGGCAAAAAAAACTGCCAAGACAAACAGGGAAAGCTTGCGCTCAACAGGCTCCGGCGTTCTCATAATCTCCACATAGCAGCTCTTACGACATTTCGTGCCGCCGGCTAAAGGCCCGCCATATTCAGACTCGGAAATCGATATCATTTACATAGAAGACAACGGGAGAACACTATGCGCAGAATGCTGAGGGGGCACAGGATTTTGACTTGAATATAAAGATACTCAAGAGATCGGAAGAGTATTTGGTCGGCGAGTTAGTCTATGGAGGAAGCTCAAACGGTGAAAGGAGCTGCATCATATCCGAGATTTCCTTTGACTGGCTAAAGATGGCCTTCCCTGAGTATATAGTATATATCAAGCGTGTCCTAAACCCGAGTTGTAATTTCTTCAAAACACAAAATAAATCATTATGATAAATAGCGAAATTGGTTTTTTCGATTTGAAATTCTCTCTATACTCGTGCCATTCCCTTAACCAAAACCATAAAGGAGTGGCATATGAATTCAGGCAAAACAATTTTTGCTCAGGTGATGGATTTTCTCCCAACCTACGAATTTAATAAATGTGTAAACCGCTATCAGGGCAATTATCAGATAAAAAGCTTTTCATGTTTAGATCAATTTCTCTGTATGGCTTTTGCCCAACTTACCTACAGAGAAAGTCTTCGCGATATTGAAGCATGTCTGCGGGCACGGCAGAATAAATTATATCATATGGGTATCCACGGCACCATTGCAAAAAGTAATCTGGCCTATACCAATGAACAGCGGGACTGGCGTATATATGCTGACTTTGCTCAAGTGCTGATTCATCAGGCAAGAGCCTTATATAAAGACGATACGTTCGGCGTAGAACTTGATCAGACCGTGTATGCACTTGATTCTACAACCATTGATCTATGCCTTTCGTTATTCCCGTAGGCGCGATTTCGCAAACACAAGGGTGCTATTAAATTGCATACGCTCATGGATCTGCGGGGGAGCATCCCCTCATTCATCAAGATTACTGACGGCAAAGTCCATGATGTACATATTCTTGATGTTCTCATTCCGGAACCAGGTTCTTTTTATGTCGTAGATAGAGGGTATCTGGATTTTGCTCGACGGTATCTTCTGGCCCAATCACTGGCATTCTTTGTCATTCGCGCTAAACACAATCTTGCTGCCAGAAGAATCTATTCCCACCCAGTCGATAAAATAACAGGGCTTATATGTGATCAAACAGTTATGCTCACGGGATTCCAATCACTCAGAGACTATCCTGATAAGCTGCGCCGGGTTCATTATTTCGATACCGAGAAAAATAAGCATTTGGTTTTTCTCACCAACTGCTTCTTTTTGCCTGCCCTCACCATTGCGCTGCTGTATAAAAGCCGCTGGCAGATAGAATTATTTTTCAAATGGATCAAACAGCATCTGCGCATCAAATCATTTTACGGCACCTCTGAG
>JAPLIX010000185.1:0-5600 GCA_026388865.1 Pseudomonadota bacterium
AAAGGCACGGCTTTATATTATCAGATGTACCGTGCCTATAGTTTAAAATATTTATAGCTGTTAATCAATCAATTTCCATGTACCATCTTTCACGGTAATCATAACCATTGAATCAACACCCAGACCACAGTGGTCAGTTGGCGACATAGTATATACGCCGCTAATACTTACAAACCCTTTGGTATTCTCAATAGCATCTCTTACTTTAGGTGGAAGCGTACTGTTTGATTTTTTCATGGCATTAACGACCAGCATAATGGCATCCCAGGCATAACCTGAATGGGTGCTGACCTTGCCATATTTTTTTACATTCTCATACTCATTTACAAATTCCTGAATTAATTTTTTCTGCGGATCAGAGTCGGAAAGCTGATCAGGCACCATCAATTTAGTGGAAGGCATCATGGTTCCTTCTGCAGCACTGCCGGCGAGCTCAAGGTATTTGGGATCAGGAAGACCATGGCACTGAATAAGTGGTATCTTGAAATCAAGCTGCTTGACATTTTTTGCTACAATAGAACCTGGCGGCCCTATGGTCCAGCAGATCAGGGCCTGCGCGTCAGCTCCCTTAAGCTTGGTGAGCTGTACCGTCATGTCTGAATCAGTGATATCAAATTTTTCCTGAGCGACTATCGTGATGCCGTATTTCTCGGAAAGCGCCTTTAATGATTTTTCACCTTCTTCGCCAAATTTGTCAGATGCAGTGATAAGAGCAACCTTTTTTATGCCCTGTTTCTGCAGATACTGATACACCTTTTCAACAGCTGTTATTGTTTTTTGCGGCGACTTAAATACCCATTTTCGGACCGGGTTAACCGGAGGAGTGCCGCCAACACAGGCAACAGTAGGAATACCGGCCTTGTCAACAATGTTTAAAATTGCCATTGCACTTTCAGTCCTGGTTGGGCCGATAAGAGCAACCACCTTCTCTTTTTCAATTAACCGTTTTGCCTGCAGGGCAGCCTTGCCGGCATCACTTTCAGAATCGCCGAAGACAAGCAGTATCGGGCTGCCGTTGACCCCGCCTTCTTTATTAATCCTTTCAACAGCCATCTCTGCAACATGCTTAGACGGTGTTCCAATGTGTCCTGCCGGCCCTGACAGATCAAACAGGCAGCCGATCTTTATGGGTTCAGCAGCATTTGCATAGCCACCTACAGTAATTATAGATAGCGCGGTAAGCAGTACAATAAATCCCCTCATCTTCATAATTCCCTCCCCTGGTGTGTTACGTTTAGAGAAGGGCAAGGTACCGTGATTAATTAATGCGTACGGTACCCCCCCTGCCCTGTTTATTTTACGTTAAAAATGAAGGACCAGGTCAACCGTGTAGCGGTCATCCATTAATCCGTCATTCGGGTTAGTCAGAGGTAATTCATAGGCAAAGCCAAGATCAAGGTTTTTAAAAACACCTGCCTGCTCAAATACCCGATAGCGGAAGCCGGCTGCCATGGTAACAAAATTCCTGTTCTCAAGGCCATGCTTCGATCCCAAATTGATGACATCGCCGCCCTCAAACTTTGCAATGCTTGCTACCAGTTCATCCCTGCCAGCCTGACGCGCGACACAGAAATGGTTCAGCTCAATGAGCGGAAAGAGCCGCGGCGTGAGCGCATAGCTGACGTGATAGCTTTGATAAATTTCCATACTTTCCTGTTTTGCATTAAACGGGATAATCATCCCCAGGGTTCCCATAAACTGCCATTTATCACAGCCTTTAAGAAACGTTACGGACGGGGCTGCGTTACCATCTCCATTGCCCTGAAAAACATCTCTGCTGCCCTGTGAGAATTCAAAGAGCATTTTTCCTGAAACGATAAATTCTTCCTGCGGGCAATAATACAGGGCATACTTAAAACCTGCAGCTATGTCTCCCCAGCCGCTGTCATGCTGCAATGAGTGCTCGGGCTTGAAATCAATGTACCCGTCCTTGGCGGCAATGAGTGAAAACTTCTCGTTAAACGCGTAGGTTGCTCTGACTGCAGTGAAATTTAAGTGCCCGTTAAGCGGGACCCGTCCCAGCTTGGTGCTGATGCGTTTCGGCAGGTCCTGGTAGCCGTTTACTACATGAACGTAAGACCTGTTCTGCGCTTCATCAAAATAGACTGGATTGGTTACCGGTTTAATAAAGCGGGCAAACGGGTCTTCAGCGCCGGTGCAGATTCCGGCTGCAAAAATTACTACGCCTGCAGCAAGCATTATCAGTGGTAGTTTGCGTATTGTTCCTTTCATGGATACCCCTTTCTCTGTTCTGTTTAATTCCTATACTGTTATTGCGGGTTTCTGTTTGCCGTCTGAATTCTGCGCTGTTATCACCTCCCTGTCAGTATGGATTTTTAGCTCAAAGATCCCGGGTCTTTCCCAGATAGGCTCTTTGAATCTCCTTGTTTTCAAGCAGCTCCTCGCGTGAACCCTGAAGCACTATTTTGCCCGTTTCCAGAACGTAGCCGCGATCGGCGATAGAAAGCGCCATTTTAGCGTTCTGTTCCACCAGCAGAATAGTGGTCCCCTTCTCTCTCAGCTTTTCAATCTTATTGAATATTTCTTTTACCATCAGCGGCGACAAACCCATAGATGGTTCATCGAGCAGAAGCAGTTGCGGTGCTGCCATGAGAGCCCGCCCGATGGCAAGCATCTGCTGCTCTCCGCCGCTTAAGGTACCTGCCAGCTGATTTTTTCTGTCCTTGAGGGCCGGGAATAAATTAAAAATTTCATGCAGGTCTTCCTGAAACTCCGTATCCGCTCGCATAATGCGCTGATATGCGCCAAGCAGTAAATTGTCCATAACCGAAAGCGTGCCGAAGATCTGCCGTCCCTCAGGCACCAGCGAGATACCGTGTGCTACAATTTTTGAAGGCTGCCAGGAAGCTATTTTCTTGCCGCGAAACAGTATGGAACCTGTTTTTTCAGGCAGCAACCCTAATATGGTTTTAAGCAGTGTTGTTTTCCCGGCGCCGTTGGCACCAATTAAAACGACAATCTCCTGGTCTGCAACATGCAGCGAGACATTTTTAAGCGCCTGGATGTGGCCGTAAAATGTGTTAATATTTATAATACGAATCACGATATTTCAACTAAAATATAACCTAACCCGGACAAGCCGGAGCTAAATCCGAATAGCGAAATCAAAAATTCTAAACAAATTCAAATGACCAAAAAGGAAAATTTAAAACGACTCTGGTGAAAAATGCTGTTTTGAAGTTTGGAACATTTTTATTTTTAATTTGTTTCGTGCTTCGATATTCGTATTTCGTATTTTTTCTTGCCAAAAAAACACGAAAATAACAACTAAGGGACTATTAGCATTCTTCACCCAGATAAGCGCCAATAACCTTCTTATTGGTCTGAATAGCAAGCGGGCCGCCTTCAGCTATTTTGTTCCCCTGGTCAATGACGATGATGTTTTCCGAGATTTCCATTACCAGTTCCATATCGTGCTCTATGATAACAATGGTTATGCCCTGCTGCTGCAGTTTTAAAATAAGCGTTGCCAGCTCCGCAGTCTCATGCGCGTTAAGCCCTGCCGCCGGTTCATCAAGCAGCAGAATTTCCGGGTCTCCGGCAAGGGCCCGGGCGATCTCCAGCAGCCGCTGCTGGCCAAACGGCAGATTCCCGGCCATTTCTGGCGCCCGTTTCTCAAGCCCCACCAGCTGCAGCACTGCCATTGATGTTTCGCTGATAGCGGCCTCTTCCTGTTTAAATGTTTTAGTTCGAAACGCTGCACCGAATATCTCGGTGTGGCCTTTTTTATGGCTCCCTACCTTTACATTGTCCAGTACGGTCATATTGTCAAACAGATTCACGTTCTGAAAGGTCCTGACCATGCCCCGCGCCGCGATAGCATGCGGCTTAAGCCCGAAAATCGGCTCGTTTTTGAAGATTATCTGCCCCCCATCAGCTTTGAGTACGCCGCTGATAAGATTAAAGGTGGTAGTCTTGCCGGCACCATTTGGCCCGATGATGGCTGCAATTTCGTTTTTCTTAACCTCAAAGGAAAGGTCATTAACGGCAACAATGCCGTCAAACTTTTTCAGTAAATGTTTGACAACCAGAAACGGCATACGGTTACTTTTTCTCACTGGGTAAAAATCATTACCAGAATAAGGATAATCCCGTACAGTGCCATTTCGAGGTCCGCGGTATTGAGGCTGGGAGAAAAAGAACCAAGAACTCTCAGCAGCTCAGGCAAAACAGCCAGGCTCACAGCGCCTAACAGCGCCCCCCACATGGTATGCATGCCGCCAACCACCACCATGGTGACTAACTTTATTGAAAAAACAAAATGACATACATCGTCCGGGTTAACATAAAAAAGCGGTGAGGAATGGGCATACAAATACCCGGCAAACCCGGCATATACCGCACTGAGGACAAATATCTTGAGTTTGCAGCGATAGGTGTTGACACCAAGAACATTGGTCACCACCTCGCTCTTATGAATTGCCAGCAGCGCCCGGCCAAAGCGGGAATTGACCAGGTTATTACTCAATATGAAAATTATGAAGGTGAGCGCCCATATGAAATAGTATTGCGTAATATCACTATCAGTAACCAGCCCTAAAAAATTGAGCGGGGGTATGTTCGGGATGCCGCCCGGGCCGCCCGTGATATCAAAAGGATTGGCCCTGAGAATTGCATGGATGATGAGCCCGATGCCGAGCGTTGCCATGGCAAGATAGTGCTCTTTTAGTTTCAGGGTTGGTATGCCAATAAGAAAGGCGAGCACCCCTGAAACCATAATAGCCGGCACCAAAGAGAGCAGCGGGGAGATGCTGAACTGTGTTGTCAAAATTGCAGATGTGTACGCACCGGCTGCAAAAAATGCGGCATGACCAAGTGAGATTTGCCCCGCATAGCCCATAAGAAGATTGAGACCAATGACCGCGATGGCATAGATGCCCGCTATAGACAGAATTGCAAGATAGTAGGAGAGCTCATTCTTAAAAAAGAACGGCAGTATTATTATTACCGCAAGCAATATGGTGTAGCGAATGGCCTGAGATTTCATAGCGAAAAGTATTTTTATCCTCTGCCAATAATTCCCTGGGGCCGCAGATAGAGAACGATAAGGAGAATGGAGAAGGCAATGGCGTCCTTGTATCCGGAAAAGACAATATTGCCGAATGTTTCCAGAATTCCTAGGCTTATGCCGCCGAGTATGGCCCCCGGGCCGCTTCCCAACCCTCCCAGGATAACTGCACAGAACCCCTTAAGGCCCAGTTCTGTTCCCCGGCTCCATGAAATCTGCGTTGTCGGTGTAACCATAATACCCGCAACCGCCCCCATAAGTGCGCTCAGCCCGAAAGACAGCAAAGACATCCGGTCCACATCAATACCTACAATATGGGCTGCCTCTCTGTTTATGGAACAGGCGCGCATGGCCTTTCCCATCACCGTGCGGCGAAAAAAAATGGACAGACAGATCATGATAATGCCGGCCACGCCCATGATCCAGAGGCTCTGAACGGAAAGGGTGGCGGTAGATATTTTAATATAGTCAGGCCCGGGAAATGACTGAAAGGTAAAGCTGTCTTTGGTGACGAAGGCGGCGCACGCTTTTATGAAAATTGAAACCCCTATGGTAATAATGATGAGGGTAA
>JAPLIX010000185.1:5644-8047 GCA_026388865.1 Pseudomonadota bacterium
TATTTGCGTCTTTCACCGGCCTGATGGCGATACGCTCAATGAGCAATCCTATGATTACAACCAGCCCGATGCTTATCAGTGCTCCTATGGGAAGCGGCAGATGATAGATGTTGCAGCAGGCAGCCATGAACATCCCGCCCAGCATGAGAAATTCGCCCTGGGCGAAGTTTATTATGCCGGTGGTGTTATAGATGATATTATAACCGAGCGCCACCAGGGCATAGATGCTGCCGATAGTTAGTCCGCTCAGGATATACTGTACGATGGTATCAGATATAGACATGGTACATAGCACTTTAACTTTACAGGACTTTCCCCAAAATTTCCATTGCTGTCGTTACTAGAGCGCACGGGGGTTTTTAGCCACAACACAACCGCTTGATCTTCGTGGAACGGCAGGTGCGTTCCGAATTCTCTCCTGCCAGACCCCATTGCATTCCCCTCCGTCGAAGGCTCTGGAATCTGCCTGCCCCGTGCATGATACGCACGCTGCCGGGGTCGTGACGCAAGCCAATGAGAATATTGTTGTGGCGTTAAAAACCCCCATGCGCTCATGCTCCACTTCTCTATCCTATCCTTTCACTGCGGTCATGCCGTTTGCCTGTTTTCTATGCCTTAATTTTGGGGAAAGTCCTGTTAACTTTACGGGCCTTCACCGGCATGATCGCTGTCTGAGAGCCAAAGGATATAGCACTTTGATACCTGCAAAGCAACGATAAATGACATTTTGGATATTGATTATTTGCCGCATTTGTATTATGATAGCATAATTTTGTTGGCTGGAAATATAACAATACACTATTCCTATTCTCCGCACAAAACCATGAGCGACACAAGCAGATACCGCGTATTATTGGGCAACGAAGCAATTGCCCGGGCAATTATTGAAAGCGGCTGCACGGTTTCCACCTCCTATCCCGGAACCCCTGCATCTGAAATCCTCGAGTCCATTGCCCGGTTCCGGGATGAGGAAAACCTGAAAATCCATGTTGAGTGGTCGGTGAATGAAAAAGCCGCCTTTGAGGTTGCCCTCTCCCACAGCTACATGGGCGGCAGGGCTTCGGTTTCCATGAAACAGGTGGGTCTTAACGTAGCATCCGACTCTCTGATGAGCGCGGCATACACCGGGACTATGGGCGGGTTTCTTATCATTGCAGCTGATGATCCCGGCCCCCACAGCTCTCAAACCGAACAGGATAGCAGAATGCTGGCCATGCTGGCAAAGGTGCCGGTGCTTGACCCGATTTCACCCGACCATGCCATGGAACTGGTTGCACTGGGTTATCAGCTTTCGGAAAAATACAGCGTACCGGTTATGCTCCGGCCCACCACCCGCATCTGCCACGCGCGGCAGAAGGTTTCAATCGGTGCTATAGAAAACCTTAAGCGCAAATCAAAATTCACCCGCGATCCTAACCGCTGGGCAGCAACGCCCCGCTTCAGGTTGAAACTGCACCGGGAACTTAATGAGAAGCTGGCTGTTATCAGCGCCGAAAAAGCGTTACTCCCTAAAAGTCATCTTAGGAACCCTTCCTCCTTTAAGCACTGTATAATTTCTTCAGGGGTAGCGTACGCGTATCTGTACGATATCCTCGCCGACCTGAATCTGCTTGAAGAAGTTTCCCTGTACCAGGTGCCCATGCCCTACCCCCTTTCTCTGAAAGCCCTAAACCCCGTTCTTGACCTGTTTGAAAACATTCTCGTGGTCGAGGAGTCATACCCGGTCATTGAGATGCAGATAGGAAACTATAAGAAAATCCTGGGACGGGTGAATGGCCCGGTGCCGCAGCAGGGTGAGATAACTCCTGATGTATTATTTCCCCTGGTAAATAACTTTTTAAAGCGTCCGCACAAATCGCTAAAAATAATAAAAGAAGGAGGACAGCGGCCAACTCTTTGCCCGGGATGCGGTCACCGGGCGGCATTTTTTGCCATTAAAAAAGCCCTGCCCAAAGCCCTGTATCCCAGCGATATCGGCTGCTACACCCTTGGGATCAACCTTGATGCCGTCGACACCTGCCTGTGCATGGGCGCCTCTATAAACCAGGCTGCCGGTTTTTATCATTCGTTTCATATCAGCGGCAGCGAAAGCAGGTCCATCATTGCCACTATCGGCGATTCGACCTTCATTCACTCGGGCATTACCGCCCTTATTAATTCAGTCTATAACCAGGCACGGTTTATTCTCGTAATCCTTGATAACAGCACGACCGCTATGACCGGCAATCAGCCGACCGCGGCAACCGGCATGCTGCCTGACCGCTCACGGGGCAAAAGCATCGATCTCGAGGTAATGGTGCGCGGCTGCGGGGTAGAGTTCATCAGGGTCATTGATCCGTATGAGGTGCTTGACTTTATTGCCCTGCTCAAGGAAGCGGAGCAGTATACCCGGGCGGTAGACGG
>JAPLIX010000548.1 GCA_026388865.1 Pseudomonadota bacterium
GAAACCTGACGAACAACGTGCGCTGCGGTCAAGGTTGAAAATGGCTTGATTTTATTGATTGGGGGAATTTTAGCGAGGTGAAACACCTTTTTTTGCTGGGTGTTATGGATGCAGGTATTCCTATCGCAAATTCTGGGTTTATCTGCACTTTGTCACTTGCTCTCAGCGTCCAGAAAATCCACTGTATCACAGGTTTTCACGGAAAAGTCCCGTCAGTTTCCGCAACAGTTTTTTTAATTTGACTACTTGAGACCCTTTGTATTAAAAGGATGGCTACACAATGACCAATAAATATTTAAGATTTCCTATTGACAACCGATTAACTTATAGGTTAATAAATGATTAATGCTGATAGAATCTATGTTGGTGCAAAATATGATCTCTATCAAATTACCAATCATGGCAAATCTCCCCTGGAAGATTTTTTCAAGTCATTAACTAAAGAAAACAAAAACAAGATTATAGCGTTATTACAAAGTACAGCAGACCATGGTCTCCCCTCCAATACAGAAAAGTATAAAAAACTTCATTGTAAAGAAATAAAACTAAATGAATTTAAAGCACACCAGATTAGAATTTTTTGTGCTTTGGATGGCAAAAAAATTATCCTATCAAATGGCTTTCTAAAAAAAAGCAATAAAACTTCCAAAGCAGAGATTAATCGAGCTAAAAGCCTTTTAAAAGCAGAGACAACAACCCAAAAACTGGTTTACTGATTATCTTGAAACGGCAAAAGATAACGTTGGTTTCATAACAGAAGAAAAAATTATCGAAATTACTGAATGGATTGTTTCGCGCATGGAAGAACTTGGTGTTAATAGAAAGACCTTGGCAGAAAAGCTGAATGTCTCTAAGGCTTATGTTACTAAATTGCTACGGGGAAACATTAATTTTACCTTAAAAACCATTATTTCTGTCGCAAACGTCCTTGAATCTGACATCCAGTTTGATTTTATTCCAAAGGGGCAGAAAAGACGGGTACTTCATTATCATGATAATTCTGGCAGTGAAGCTACGGCTAAGAGTAAAACCACTGCGAGAAATATTTCTGCACAAAAAGGGAAAATTTATTCTGTCAAATATAATAACAGCGATGAGGAGGCCATTCCTGCACTAACGCAGGGAGGCGCAGATGACTATGCAAACGCAGCTTAATATAACCGAATATTTTATTAAGGACCTTTCCCTAAAAGTAAACCAAGACATTGATAATAAGACCGCGTATAAGGGGAAAATCCCTATAAACTTAGCTCTGGAGATTAAAGAGAAAAATGCTTCAGATAAAGTTTTTATGGTTACTATTGAATTAACTTATGGAGAAATAAAAAAGAAAATCCCTGTAACACCTTTTTACCTTTATTTTTCTATTGATGGGTTTTTTACTCTTGTAGGCGACCCAGACAAAAATGAAAAAAAAAATCTGATGCATTTAAACGCCCCGTCTATCCTTTATGGTATTGTGAGGGGGATCATAGGGCACATTACAAGCAATACTAAACTTGGAAAGCTTATAATACCGGCTGTTAATTTTGTAGAAATTTTAAAACGGGGGAAAGTCAAGAATAAATAGCTTTCATTAAAATAACGCCCCACTTGAAACGTTGCAAAAGCCCTTTCATGAGGGCTTTTTTATTGCCGGCCAATAACCCCCTGCGCTACATAGGGGTATCAGGGGGTTGGACCGCCTGCTGCTTGACTTGAACACGAGATAAACGCAGTTCGATAATATAAGAATTGAATTTGTATTTCAAACGTGATACACTTTAATAAAATTTAGCAGAGGTGTAATATGGCAAAAACTGCAATCATCCACGCAAGAACAGAATCAAAACTAAAAACTGAAGTGGAGCGTATTTTTAAATCATTGGGCTTAACCACAACACAAGCAGTAAACCTTTTTTTCAGGCAGGTAAAAATACGCAAGGGGATTCCTTTTCAGGTAGAAATCCCCAACAAGGAGACCCTGCAAGCTTTCAAGGACAGCGAGGAAGGCAAAGGTCTGACCGAATGTAAAGATGCAGAAGATATGTTTAACCGGCTTGGTATTTGATGCTTACACCTGTTTATACCAATCAGTTTGAGAAAGAGTTAAAGAGGATGCTGCGACGTGGCAAAGATGCAGAAAAACTCAAATTGGTAATATCAATGCTGGTTGATGAAATACCCCTGCCGCAAAAATATCGAGACCATGCTTTGCTTGGTAATTTTAAAGCTCGCAGGGAATGCCATATAGAGCCGGACTGGTTATTAATCTACCGGGTGAGTGAGGATAAAATGATTTTCGAACGCACGGGTACTCATTCGGATTTATTTGGCTAATATACACCTCACGGAAGTGGAAAGGGCACTGGTGGCCCTCCTGGACTTCAAATCCAGTGGGAGGCGTGAGCAACGTCTCCGGTGGGTTCGATTCCCATGCACTTCCGCCATGTTTTAAAAGCTGTCAGCAGTCAGCTTTCAGCGATCAGCTTAAGGAAAATGGCGATCTCTATTATAATTAAACTCTCTACGAATTCAGAAGCGGACAGACAATGAAAAAGGGGCGGATTTTCAGCGGCATTCAGCCGACCGGCGTGATTCATCTGGGTAACTACGTGGGCGCCATCCAGCAGTGGGTGAAGCTCATGCATGATTATGACTGCATCTACTGTATTGTTGACTATCATGCCATGACCCTCGAGTATGAGGTGCAGACCCTCCGGGACAATATCAGGGAGGCGGCCATAACGCTTCTTGCCTGCGGCCTTGATCCGGAGCACTGCACGCTGTTTGTGCAGTCACGGGTGCCGGAACACACTGAACTCACCTGGATATTTAACTGCCTGTCCCCGATCGGCGATCTTGAGCGCATGACCCAGTTCAAGGAAAAGTCCCAGCAGCATCGCGAGGACATAAACATGGGCCTGCTGGGCTACCCGGTGCTGCAGGCGGCAGACATCCTTATCTACAAGGCAGGCTTTGTCCCGGTCGGCGAAGACCAGGTGCAGCACGTAGAGCTCACGCGCAGGATCGCCCGGCGCTTCAACAACCGCTTTGGCGAGACCTTTCCCGAGCCCCAGGAGGTCCTCACCCCCACCTCACGCATCATGGGCACCGACGGCAAAACCAAGATGTCCAAGTCATTGAATAATTACATCGGCATCCTTGAGTCGCCGGAAGCAATCTGGGAGAAGCTCAGGACCTCGGTCACTGATGAGCGGCGGATACGCAGGACTGACCCGGGGGACCCCGGGGTCTGCAACCTTTTTACCATGCACAAGGTCTTTTCATCTCCCGAAGATATTGCCCGCATCAACCGCGAATGCCGCACCGCTGAAATAGGCTGCGTGGAGTGCAAGAAAATTCTTTTTAACAACATGATGGCGCACCTTGAGCCCATCCAGCAGAAGGCCCGGCAGCTGCGGGACAATCCTGACGCGGTCCTTTCCGCGCTTGATGAGGGCGCCGGGCGCTGTAAAAAAATGGCTGAGCAGGTCATGCAGGAAGTGAGAGCTAAAACCGGGATCCGACAAACAGTCCCAACTGTTTAATAGACTCCGGTGCTAAAAATCCCTCCGCCTGCCTCCCGCATTTCACTTTTCACCTTTCACGTTCCACTTTTTTCCACGAGTCACTGGCCACCCGTCCTCCGCCCGCCTTCCGAAGCACGCTTCCCGTCCTCCGCAGTAGGCTGCTACGGAGGGAGGATGTGCGGAGGGCAGGTAGCACTGAAAAGTGTGGCCAGTCTAAATTCAAATGTATATTTAGCAATCACCAATACGTTTTTTTTTACACTGCGGAGGGTGGACGAGTCACGAATCGCGAGCCCCGCGGGCATCACAACTTGTTACATACATTTTACATTACGGATATTTACAGGATACATTGCCCTGCTATAGTGTATAGCAACAAATGAGAGAGATCATTAATGGTGCGCCGTAAAACGGTGCGGCTGCTTTTCCGGGAAGCTTTCACTTTCTGCTGCAGCAGGGTTCAGCGCAGCAGTGAAAATGTT
>JAPLIX010000421.1 GCA_026388865.1 Pseudomonadota bacterium
AACTCCGAGGTAACGCAGGAGAGCCGAGTATTGCTTCAGCGTCGGCAGGAGGAGAAGCCGGGGCTTGCTGTGATTTACCGCAGGTCTTAGTTTCTTTACGAACCGCCGCATGCCGAACGGCACGTACGGTGGTGTAGAGAGGACGGCAGGTGAACTAATCACCTGCCTCCTGCTCGATCATGCAGGATTAAAGGGACAACAGCGCCTCATTCTAACGATTGAAAAATCCCAACCTATTGGCAGGCAAGAGTTAATGCGCTTTTATATACTGATAGCCGTGACCTTTCTTTTGAGCTTTGCCACAGCGCACACAGCGCAAGCCGCAGAACAAACAGTCAAGCTCGCAGGCCTGGAGGTGACCGTATGGTCGAAGGAGAAGGAGAAAACCGTCAAGCAGCCAATCATTATCTTTTCTCACGGTTTTCATGGTTGTGCAACGCAATCGCGCTTTCTGATGGAAGCTTTTGCATCTGCCGGCTATATAGTATTTGCTCCCAATCACCGTGATGCCACCTGTCACGGCGGTAAGGCAAGCTGGTTCAGCAGGGCGAAGGTGCCGCTACGAAAACCTGAGCTATGGAATGACGCCAGCTACCGCGACCGCGCGGAGGATATCCGTCGTTTGATCGATGCTATTCGAACAGACGACTGTTTTCGTAACCGCGTGGACTGGTCGCGCCTTGGGCTTACGGGACATTCCCTGGGAGGCTACACGGTCCTTGGATTATGCGGGGCCTGGCCAAGCTGGAAACTCTCCGGCGTGAAGGCGGTGCTGGCGCTTTCGCCTTACAGCCAGCCGTTCATCCTGCACAAGACGCTTGCAGATTTGTCCGTGCCGGTGATGTACCAGGGCGGCACCTGGGATTACGGCGCCACACCGGGGATGAATAAATCCGGGGTGAGCTATGAGCAGTCGCCGGAGCCGAAATACTATGTTGAGTTTAAACGGGCCGGACATTTTGCCTGGACCAACATCGGCAGAACAGCCCCCCGCAAGGACATTATCGCGTACAGCCTCGCCTTTATGAATCACTACGTTAAAGGCGAGCCGGCTGAGCGCCAGCTGACGCACGCCTCGCCCGCTGTCGCTCAATTCAGCTGCGCGCCAGAGAAGAAAGCTGACCAGCAAAAAAGAGCTGTCAAACACTAATAATTCATTGCCGTACCTGTAAGTCCCTGGGGAATCTCCCTGCCGCTCATCCTGTTGTTTGCTGGCTCCCGCGTCCTGTATCCTGATTTTTGCCATGCCCCTTGAGCGGCAATGTTAAAAAAATTGACACCTCAAATATTATGAGTAAGATGTAAAGACTATGCATTACGCTCTTCCGGATCACAAACGCGCGCACTCTCCCGGAGAGGAGATTGCAAACAGCCTAAGCCACGGGGTCGGTCTCGCCGGGGGTCTTGTGGCAGGGCCCTTCCTCGTGCTTACTGCCGGCCGGAATGGCGGCTTGGCGGGGATTGTCGGTGCGAGCGTGTTCGCGGGGACGGTGGTGCTTCTGTACCTGTCATCCACCCTCTATCACGCCTTGCCGAGGAACAGGGCGAAAAGCCTGTTCCGGGTCATCGATCACAGCGCAATTTATCTTCTCATCGCGGGGACCTACACCCCATTCACGCTCGGCGTCCTGCGCGGCGCCTGGGGCTGGACCCTGTTCGGCCTGGTGTGGAGCGCCGCTGCTCTCGGTGTTATCCTGAAGGCGGTTGGCGGTATCCGCTACCCCCGGCTCTCAACCGCCCTGTATGTCGTGATGGGGTGGATCGCGGTGATTGCGATACGGCCCCTGTGGCTGCGCATGCCGGTTGCGGGATGGCTGTGGGTACTGGCCGGGGGGCTCGCGTACACGGCGGGCATCATCTTCTACGCCGCCGACCACCGGGTCCGGTACAGCCATTTCGTGTGGCATCTGTTTGTTCTCATGGGCACCGTATTTCACTATTTCGCGGTGCTGTGGTACGCGTTCTGATGTGCATTAATCGGGGCCAGGGGATTGCAGAATGCAGATTGCGGAATGAAAAAATAACGCTGACAACTGAGGGCTGACGGCTGATAGCTAATTACAATGGAGGGGTTATGAAAAAATTATTTATCGCTTTCTTTTTGTTTCTGTTTCTTTCCGGTACGGCTTTGGCAGACATGACTGGCGTGGAAGCCCCGGAATTTTCCCTGAAGGACCTTGACGGCAATCCGGTTTCTCTCGCGCAGCTCTCCGGCAAGGTGGTGATGCTGGTGCATTTCAACACCTACTGCCATACCTGCCGGGAGGAAGTGCCGAAGATCAACAGCATCGTGCAGAAGTATAAAAACCTGAAGGTCTTCGGTATTGCCATAGCAAATGACCCGGAAGAAGTGCTGGAGTTTAAAAAGACGTTCAAGCCGGATTATGACCTGGTGCCGGACCCGCAGAAGGAGCTGTACACAAAGTACGCGGTGCGCACCGTGCCCCTCATCGATATCATAGACCGGACCGGCACCATACGCTACCGGGGAGGAGTGCCCGCTGACGCGGAGATTGCACCCATCATGGAGCAGGCGCTGAAAGAAAAAGAGGTTGCCGTGGGCGCCGCCCTGTGGAGCAGGCCCCCGGACTTTACCCTGAAGAACAGTGAAGGTGAGACGTTTCACCTGTATGAGAATATCGGCAGCAAGACCATTACCCTGGGATTTTTCTCGGTCCGCGATGAGGGTGTCCACAAAGGTATAGAGATTCTGAAAACCGTGTACAGCCGGTATAAACGGGAAGACCTTGATATAATCCGTATCGCCGTGGGAGACAGCCTTGAAGAGGTAAAGGCCTTCAAAAAGAAATACTATGTCAATTTTCCCATCTATGTTGATGAAAAAGCTGAGGTGGCAAAACTGTACGGCGTTGCCCCGCCGCCCAAGCTTTTTATTATCAACAAGAAAGGCGCGATCCGCTATGTGAATGCCCAGATATCGCTCGATAACATGATGGCGGTTCTGACCAAGGTTAAAAGCTACTATATGGAGGAGCTGCCACCGGAGATGTTAATGGGCTATATAAAAAAGGCCGCGCCGGGGGTAAGGAATTTTGAAAGAATAGTAATTGGAGATAACCAGCCTGTTTATATTGGTACTGCTGCGGATAACAAAAAGATTTTAGTCCGGGAGGTTTTCAAAGATGTTTTTTGTGATGTCTGCACCAATGTGCACTTTGTCTATTCTTTTGCTGAGAGTGGAAAAATAAAAAATATCGTCCTGATTGAATCGATTGATTTATACGGTGTGCCCATTGCGGCGGACGACTTTCTGCAGCGGGTCATGCAGAAGGCCGATCAAAAGCTGCCCTTGAAGCTGAAAAAGGATGTGGATGCGCTGACCGGGGCA
>JAPLIX010000355.1:0-6220 GCA_026388865.1 Pseudomonadota bacterium
CAGGAAAAATTCTTTTTTTAACAGACAATATACACACGCAAACACATAACTGACCGCTGCGCTCAGGAGCTGCTATGGAGATGATTTTAAGGTTTTTTGATATTCTGCTGCACCTTGACAAATATATCAACGTCGTCATTCAGGACTACGGGCAGTGGACCTACCTGATCCTTTTTATCATTATATTTTGTGAGACAGGGCTGGTGGTGACGCCCTTTCTTCCCGGTGACTCCCTGCTCTTTGTCGCCGGCGCCTTTGCCGCGCTGGGCTCATTAAACCTTGTCTGGGTGCTGGTGCTTCTGAGCGCTGCCGCAATACTCGGCGACACCATTAATTACTGGGTGGGAAACTATATCGGGCCAAGGGTTTTTCAGATGGAGAACAGCCGCATCTTTAAAAAGGAGTACCTTGACCGCACCCACCAGTTTTATGAAAAGTACGGCCCCATCACCATCGTCATTGGCAGGTTTGTACCCATCATCAGGACCTTTGCCCCGTTTCTCGCCGGCGTGGGCAGCATGACCTATGGGAAATTTCTCGCCTACAACGTGGTGGGCGGGATTCTCTGGATTGTATTGTTTACCCTGGGCGGCTACTTTTTCGGCAACCTGCCGATTGTGAAGAAAAATTTCACCTTTGTTATTTTCGCCATCATTATAATTTCCGTCATGCCCACGGTGATTGAATATTTCCGCCAGCGAAAAGCTGCAAAGAAAGAGGAGAAGCCGTGACCATGGATGATGAGCAGAAGCGCCTCGTCACCTTTTGCGGCCTGCACTGCGCAGACTGCTATGCCTACACCGGCCGCATAGCACTGCTCGCCGAGGAACTGCGGGCACTCCTGCAGCAGTACAATTTTGCCGCGGTCTCGCAGGCCGTGCCCTTTGACGGCCTGCAGCACTACGCGCAGGCAGACGCGTTTCTGGAAGCGCTCGCCTTTATGCGCTGCGAAAAAAGCTGCCGGGGCGGCGGCGGCAACCCGGCGTGTCAGATACGCGAATGCTGCAGGGAAAAAGGGTTTGCGGGCTGCTGGGAATGCGGCGAGATGGGGGAGTGTGAACTCCTGAAAGTTCTTGAGCCGATCCACCAGGATGCCACTACAAAAAATTTGCGTGCCATAAAAAAACAGGGTATTAATAAATGGGTGGCAGCAAAGAAGCGCTATTGGTAAACCGTCAGGACCATCGTTAACCAGACCGCACAAGGAGGGAGAGCATGATAAGAATAAACGTCGCCGGCGATCAGCCCCAGATAGATAACACCGCCTTTGTTGATCCTTCAGCGGTTATCATCGGCAGGGTTATCATTGGCGCAAACACCTATATCGGGCCCGGGGTGGTTCTCCGCGCGGACCGGTTTTCCACCGTCGATGAAATATCAAAGATTGAAATCGGCAGCAATTGCAGCATTCAGGATCTAGCGGTAATCCACTGCCGCGCCGAGACTCCCATAGTCATTAAAGATGATACCAGCATAAGCCACGGCGTCATCATTCACGGCTCCACCAGCATCGGCCGCAGCTGCTTTGTCGGGGCGCGCTCGGTCATCACCAATGTCATGCTTGAAGACAGCGTATATATCAGAAGCAATGTAATACTTGAAAATGTGCTGATAGCAAAAGAAAGCTTTGTCCCCAACAATGCGGTCCTGGAATCGCAGGATACGACCATCGGCCTGCGCAAGATTACTGCCAAAGAGAAAGAATTTATATTGAAAAGCGTTGCTGAAAACAGGGAGTTTGCGCTCCGCTATAAATACTCATTAACGGACTGAGCCCCTCAGAAACCCGGTGAAACGTCTTACCAGAGAAATAGCGCAGAAATCTTCAGCTCACTACCGCTGGTGCGGGAAGGAGGCGCAGTATATCGCTCTTGCCGTCTGCAAACCCCGGGAGCCGACCACAAAACAGTGCCGCACCTGTCTTTTCCTCTGGCGGCAGCTGCCCCTGCCGTTCCCGGAACAAACCGGCAAAAAAAGAACCGCGGAAAAATAACATGCATGATCCCGGTTTTCTTCGCACCGGTGCCGGCGAAATATTCACTGCGATGAATTCGCGGGACTTGTCCGGCCTTGCCCGATACCTTGCAGACGATGCGGTGTTTGATTTTCCCGGCGCCGGCTGCATCACCGGAAAGAAAAAGATCCTCCTGTTCCTGAAGGTCCTGTTCAGAAAATATCCCCGCCTCAGGTTTACGGTAGAGGATATGCTGATAGAGGGAGACCGTGCCTGCGCGGTATGGTCAAACCAGGGGGAAGACAGTCACGGCACACCCTACAAAAACCGCGGGGTCACCGTGGTGCGCATCGCTCAAGGAAAAATAATTTTTATAAGCGACTATTTCAAAGGAACATCCTGGCATTCAACGGCAGTCCCCGAAGGGCAGGAAACACCACCCATCTGCTGCGCGAATTTTTGCGCGGCGCGCTGGAGGCAGGCGCCCGTGCTGAA
This sequence comes from Pseudomonadota bacterium, assembly GCA_026388865.1. Classification (GTDB taxonomy): domain Bacteria; phylum Desulfobacterota; class WTBG01; order CAIYCZ01; family CAIYCZ01; genus JAPLIX01. The sequence continues at coordinate 2,450 of JAPLIX010000355.1, forward strand.
GAACTGGTTGCCGAGGAGCTTAACCTGAAGTACTGCCGGGGATGCCTGCGCTGCAATGTGCTCAAGCGCTGCTCAATAAAGGGTGACGACTGGGAGGCAGTGAGTCAGAAAATTTTAAAGGCTGATGTTCTGGTCTTTGCCTCGCCCATCTATTTTCATCACCTTACTGCCCCTTTAAAGAAGCTCCTCGACCGGTTCCGCTCCTTTATTCATGTCCAGATAACCGAGCAGGGGCTGCGGCACACGCCCTGGCAGCCCTGGCAGAAACGCGTGGTGCTGCTGCTGTGCATGGGTTCATCAAATGACGCTGATGCGCAGCCGGTCCTTGATCTTTTTAATTTTCTGGGAAGCGTTCTGGGCACCAGCAATAACGTCCGCTCCATCATCGGCACCCGCCTTGCCGTTGTCAACCAGGTGACAATGGATGCTGAGCAGCTTCGCGCCCTGTACCCGAAAATCGGCCTGCCGGAGTCTTTGGCGGAAGAAGATTATCACAGGAACCAGGCGCTCATGCGGAACTGTTATGAGCTGGGGAAAGAGCTGGCAACAGCGGAAACCCTTAACCGGGGAAAGTGACCCCGCTCAGGAAAGGATAGCGGGGTCAGACGTTGGTATCGTAGGCGCTGCTGCCTGCCGAAGTATCGAACATGGCCTCGCAGGCGCCTGCAAGCTCTTCATCATGCTTATGGTTCAGGGCAAAGACCCTGAAGTGAACAATGCGCGCCGGAATGTACTTGAAGATTTCTTTCAGCGGCTCGGGCGAGGTTACCGCGGTGGACGGGTTATAGATATTTATTCTCTTGTTGCCCTCTGCCATCGGGTTTATGGGCCGGGGGTCCTGCATGGCCAGATCCACGCGAAACTCAAGCTGCCGTATGCGCTGCGGCAGGTTCTCCCGGATGGTCTGTTCAAACTGCTCGGGCCGGGCAAAGGCGAGCATGCCCCGCAGTGCCTGGTCCATGGTAAGCTCTGTTGAATAGGCCATCTTCCATTTTATCTGGCGCGCGATGATGCCTGCCCACTCTTTTCCCAGCCTTTTTTTCTCGTTATCCTGGGCGTACTGCCACTGCTCAACTGCCTGAATGAGCGACCAGTCATTCAGGTGCAGATATTTTTTAAGGGCCTTGAGCGGATTGTGCGGAAATATCCTCTTCAGCGTCTCCTGAAATATCTCCTGCATGTGAAAGTCAATGGCCCTGGTGGTGCGGTGATAATAGACCGTGCTGTAAAGGCTCAGGCGGGCATTGAGAAACCTGGTGAACGCGGAGATGCCTGCCTGGTGCAGCGTCAGGCCCCGCTCGCTGAAAAACGAGTAGAAGAGCAGCCGCCGCATATCCACCATGTCAAGGGAAAACCCGGTCATGTAGGCGTCGCGCTGCACGTAATCAAGGTTATCAACCGTGTAAATCCCGGAGAAAAGCTGCTGCAGGAATTTCAGCCACTGCGGTTTTTGAGCATCTGCCGCTTCCGCCTCGCGCGGTTTTTTTATTAAAAACGCGACATCTTCGGGACGCAGCTTCTCTTTTGCCGCAAACAGGCCATTGGGGCCTCTCCTGATTTTTTGAATGATGTCGCCAAGCTCGCGGACAATGATCTCCTGCCCGAGTATTTCATGGGTGAGGCCGTACTGGCAGAGGAAATTCTCGTCAAAGAAATGGCCGTAGGGACCGTGGCCGACATCATGCAACAGGCCCGCGATGCGCAGCAGCTCTTCAACAAAGGGAAATGACGGGACCCCGGTACAGGTCGCGCACAGGCTCGGGTAGAGGTGCCGGGAGAATTCTCCGGCCATATGCATGGTGCCCAGTGAGTGCTGAAAGCGGGTGTGCTCGGCTGATGGGTAGACCCAGCGGGCGCTCTGGAGCTGGTGGATGCGCCGCAGCCGCTGCATCCACGCGGAGTCGATAATATCCTGCTCGGTGCGCTCCTGAGGGGTTTCGTCGTCAGAGACCGTGAATGGAATATAGCTGTAAATCGGATCAGCAATGAGCGCTATTCCCTTAAACGGAAGGAATGGTGGCTTTTTCATGTGCTGAAAACGGTAGTGTTAATAACCTGACTTCTTAAGGGTCCTGAGCCTGGTTTCCATGCGCGCGATGAGGCTCTTCAAATCAACCTGCAGCGCGCTCAGGCTTTCAGAGGGTTTTTTTACAATCTTTTCAGCTTCTTCCTTCCAGTACTGGACGGTCGCCAGCTCCTTGTCCTGAAGCTCCTTCTCAACCCTCTTTCTCATTTCTTCTGCAAAAGACTTGTCCATATAACACCCCTTGTGTAAATCCTAAATACTAAACACTAAATCCTAAATTAAATGTATTAGGATTTGGTGCTTAGAATTTAGTGCTTCACCGCTTGTATCCGATCCTGCGCAGAAAGTCCCGGCGCTTTTCCCTGTCCTCTGCGCTCTCAACTCCCGCAGGGGAAGAACCGTCTATCACCCCGAGGATGCCGCAGCCCTGCTCTGACCGGGCAACAAGCACTTCCACCGGGTTTGCCGTGGCGCAGTAGATGGAGCACACCTCCGGGCACTGCTTGATGCTGTTCAGCACATTGATGGGATAGGCCTGCCGCATGATCAGGTTGAAGGCATGGCCCGCGGCAAGGGCCTGGCAGTTTCTGATGGCAGCCTGAACGAGCTCGTCATCATTGCCGTCAAAGCGGGTGAGGCACGGCCCCGAGGCCTCGTTAAAAGCGATGCCGAATTTTGCTCCGGGCACGCTGGCGACCATTATCTCGTAGACATCTTCAACCGTTTTAATAAAGTGGGTCTGGCCGAGAATGATATTGGCATCCTCGGGGATTTCCAGCTTTACTGATTTGATTTCCATGCTGCCCTCCCTTTTATAATAGCTGTCAGTTGTCAGCTATCAGCTTTCAGCAAATTGCGTTTCACCTTCCACGTTTCACTTTTCACTAGTCCTGGGCCATTGGTCACCCGTCCTCCGTAGCACTGAAAAGTGTGGCCAGTCCAAATTCAAACGTATACTTAGCAATCACCAATAAGTTTGTTTTTTAACACTGCGGAGGGTGGACGAGCCACTAGCCACGAATTCCATTCCGCATTTATTTAATGGGAACCTCTTCTCCCGAAACGCCACGGCCGGTGGCTGGGTTGAGGCGGCGGCTCTTGTTTTCCCTCCGGATAAAAAACGAAAATCTCGTTCGCGATATCCTCTTCTATGGCAATCTGGGTATTCTCATACTGTATGACAAAGGACGGTGCCTGCTGATGAACCTTGATGAAGGTGCCGGGGACAATTCCAAAATGACAGAGCTTGTGCATCCGGGTGTTTGACTTGGTGTTTATGTAGCAGACCTTCACCCGGTCCCCTATCCGCACCCGGCTTAAGGGAACGATGGCGCTTCCCAGCGTATCCCGTGCCTGCCGGCAGCACTTGCCTTCCGGGATCTTCAGCCCGTGCGGGCATTCTGAGGGATGTCCGAGCAGCGTGCAGATGCTGTCAGCTATTTCCGGGGCCAGGATGTGCTCGAACTCGCACGCCCCCTGCTCAATCTCTTTCGGCTTCATGCCCAACACATCTGCCAGCAGCCGCTCTGCCAGCCGGTGGCAGCGAACAATCTGTTTGGCCTTTTCATATCCCGCGGGGGTAAACTCAATTTTTTCCCCCTGCGCGGCGATAAGCTGTTCCTTCTGCAGATGCGCGACAATCTCTTCATTAAAGGTCTCATCAGCCCAGTTCTGCAGCCCGTCTGTTGTCAGCCGGCCCTCTTCAACAAGGTACCAGAGCGTCTCCATGTATTCATCAAGGTCTC
>JAPLIX010000355.1:6237-7150 GCA_026388865.1 Pseudomonadota bacterium
ACCGTCAAATATTGTATCAGCAGTGCGGTGAAGAATTCCCCACCATGAGAAACCCGCACGTAAAAACCAAAAGGTGAATTTCAAATTTCAAATGCAGTAAGTTAATCATTTGGATTTTGTCATTTGTCATTTGTTTGGGCATTTGGGTCTTTGAATTTTGGGCTTTAGACTGTAAAGCCACCCCTCGGACTTATGTTTTTTGAAGTATGGTTAAAAAAGCCTTAATATATAATTGACCGCTCCCCCAATAATAACAGAAAAACCGCTAATTACAAGAAGCATGAATAGTGCGCTCTTAGCGCCGAGCTCCTTCACCATGGTCATGATATTGGCAAAGCAGGGGAAAAAGCAGGTGAGGACAATCGTGCCGACAATAGCCTGAACGGGATCAAGCTGGTGGCTTTGCGCCAGGTTCAAAAGAATTACCGCACCTGCTTCTTTCCGCGTCAGGCTCAGCAGAAAGGCATCAACAACCTGGACGGGAAGATTGAGAAACGACGCAATCACCGGAAAGATAAGCCGCTTAATCAGCGCCAGAATCTGGAGCTTGTCCAGGGCAAACAGGATGCAGGAGCCGGCCATGAACAGCGGGACTGCCTCAACCAGAAACCACTTAATGCGAAAATAGGTTTTGGTTACGAGATTTTTGAGAATGGGAAGCCGTACCGGAGGGATTTCAAGAATAAAATCACTTGTCGTATCCTGCCTGATGATCCGGTTGAGCAGCAGGCCGGAGACTATCTCCATAACAGTAAGAACCCCTAACACCGTCAGGAACGCGCTGAAGCGGTAGCATGACAGGATCGCAAGGTTGATGCCGATCAGGGGCGCGCACGGGATGGCAAAGGCAATGAGAAAGATGGCAATGTAGCGCTCTTTGCGTGAATCAAGGATTTTGGTGGTGAGCGTGGCC
>JAPLIX010000543.1 GCA_026388865.1 Pseudomonadota bacterium
ATGCCGCCGGGGCCTGATAATCCCATGGGTGATTTTGTTATGAAGTTCTCTGCCGGAGCCTATGGTATTCATGGTACTAACGTCCCCTGGGGAGTTGGCGGTTTGGTTAGCCATGGGTGTATACGCCTCTATCCGGAAGATATTCGCTTGTTATACTCTCAGGTCAAGATGGGAACAAAGCTTGAGATAATATATGAACCGGTTAAAATGGGGCAGCGCAACGGGCATATTTATATGGAAGCACATCCTGATATTTACCGGCGAACTACTGATTATTGTCGTTATGCCTGGGATAAATTGAGACAATTTTCACTGGCAGATAACGTTGATCTCAAGCGTTTTCAGTTGGCGCTTCTGCTGCAAAATGGCATGGTTACCGACATCACCCGTTTACCGGTGACGGATGGATTTGAACGCGAAATTATTAATCTCATGATCCAGTAACTATCCGTAACTGAAATTATTTTAAAAAATAAAGAGAACCTCTAATAATTCCCAATCTGTCACTCCCGCGAAAGCGGGAGTCCAGTAATTTCAATTGGTTATAGATTCCCGTCCCCGACTAAAACATTCGAGGACAAGCTTTCTTTATAAATTATACTTGATTTTTTAAAACAAGCTGATTATACTCCTGAAATATAAACTGCGCATATCAAAGGGCACAGCCCACAAAAATTATCAAATTAATTAAGGAGGTGAGAGGAGAGAAAAACGATACGAGTCGTTAACATAAATAAACGGGTACACAGTAAAACAAAAACTTTAAAAGGAGGAAATGGTAATGAAAAAGATTTTGGCAGGACTCTTTGTAATGGCTTTTGCAATCAGTTTAACCGCATGCGCCTCGCTGAATGATGTCAGAAAATTAGAGGATGAGGCCAAGCAGACGCTGAGCAAATGTGAGGCTTCAGCAACAAAGGCAGAAGACGCTGCAATGAAAGCTGAAAAATCAGCGGCCAAGGCTGAAGAGATGGCAAACAAGGCCGAAGCAATGGCTGACAAGTGCGAGCAGATTTTCAAGAAAAGAATGAAAAAGTAACTTGCTGTACGAAGCTCAATAAAAAAGGCCAGTTGAAAAACTGGCCTTTTTTATTGTATGGGGTTCAATGCGTTACGGATTAACGGTCATTATCTTTTTGGCTATCGCCGGATATTTTGCGATAAAAATCAGCTCCTCCTCAGTCAAAGGTTTTTGCGTGTGGACATTGGCAAAGCGTACCATGTCAAGTATTTCACGGGCTTCTGTCTCATCTTTGAATTCAATGTCTAATTTACCAAAAACGTGTTGAAATCCTTTAATGCCTCCGTACTCACCAGTGGTAATTTTTCTGCCGGTCTCCAGAAACTCAAGCTGTCCTCTTCCCAGATCCTCACAGTCATACAGCTCGTAGTTACGCCTGGCTTTCAATGCGCCATCCGCATGTATCCCCGACTCGTGAGCAAAAGCATTATCACCGACCCCTACTTGAAATACCGGTATTGGTAAACCAAAAGAGTAGGCTGCATACTTTGCCAATTTATAGGATTTAGTAAGATCAATTTTTTGCAGGAACTGAGAATAATCATTTTCAAAACCACTTGATTTTTGAATTGCAAGGATAACCGAAAGCATATCAGCATTGCCGGCACGCTCCCCAACGCCATTAACGGTAGTATTAATATAAGCATCCTGACCACCGTCAAGACAGCCTTTGGCACCTGCCACAGAACAGGCAACGGCCATCCCCAAGTCATTATGACAGTGGAGTTCACAGGGAAGTTTAGTTTTTTCCACAAGGGTTTTAATGCGCTGGTAAATGGTAAAAGGTTCGTCGTAGCCAAGTGTGTCGCAGTAGCGGATGCGATTTGCACCGTTTTCCCTAGCCTGCTGGCAAAATTCAATTAAAAATCCCATATCGGTGCGGGATGCATCTTCCGCATTAACTCCGACGGTCTCGAAGTCCAAATCTTTTGCGCACTTCAAAGCAGCTACCATCATCAGGATGACATCATCCCGGCTTTTTTTGCCGCCAAATTTTCCCTGGATCATCTGATCTGAGGTGGAAAGAGAAATATTTATGTGTTGAAGACGGGCAACAAGATGACGGGCTTCCTTTACGTCAGAAACAGTCGCCCTGGTCCATCCCGCAAGGCGCATGGGAGCGAGCACACCCATCTCTGCAAGCTCAATGTTTGCATTAAGATAATTCAATTCATGTCGGGTATTAGGAAAACCAAATTCCGACTGAAAGATTCCCATCTCATTGAGCAGCATGTTAAGAAGGGATTTTTCCAGCTTGGCAAGTCCCAACCGTGAAGTTTGAACACCATCACGGTTCGTGACATCCAGTATATAGATTTTATGATTGCTCATGATAATCAGCCTCCTTCCAGGCGTTCAATAATAGTATCTGCCATTTCCGTGGTCCCCACATATGCAGCTGGATTCAGATCACGGGTAACATAGCGGCCTTCTTTTACCACAGTTTCAACCGCCTTCTGCAAGCGGTCAGCAGCGTCTGATTCTCCCAGATACCTGAGAAGCATGACGCCGGCCAGGGTCAAGGCACAGGGGTTCATCAGATTTTTTCCTTTGTATTGTGGCGCTGAGCCATGCACTGCTTCAAACATGGCGCAATCTTTTCCGATATTTGCGCTTGGCACCATACCAAGGCCTCCAACCAGCGCAGCGCACAAATCAGAAATAATATCTCCATAAAGATTGGGTGCCAGCAGTATATCAAATTTCTGGGGGTTGGAAACAAGCTGAAAACACATGTTATCAACTAAAAAATGATCGCATTCTATATGCGGAAACTGTTTTGCGTACTCTTCTATTTCCTGGTGAAACAAGCCGTCAGTAAACTTCATGATATTGTCTTTGGTCACGATGGTGATTTTGTTTCGCCTGTTTTCCCGTGCATATCTGAAGGCAAATTCTCCAATCCGCCTTGCTGCAGCGCGTGAAATTGGTTTAAGGGTAATACCTGAATCCGGGGCTATTTCATTATGCAGGGTGGCTTTTACAAAGTCAATAATCTTAAGGGTGGCAGCATCGCCCTCTTTGAATTCAATTCCGGCATAAAGGTCTTCAGTATTTTCCCGGATGATGACGAGGTCGGCATTTTCAACAGAGCACCTGAAGCCGGTTATGGTTTTACAGGGTCGAACGCAGGCAAACAGGTCGAAGTGCTGGCGGAGCGCAACATTAACGCTTCTATACCCGGTGCCTAAAGGAGTAGTTATGGGACCTTTCAGTGCAATACGATTTTTTTCTATGGAGTCAAGTAATGACTGAGGGAGTGGCGTTCCCTGCTGATTAAAAACGTCAAGGCCTGCATCTACTGTTTCCCATTGAAATTTTACTCCTGTTGCATCGATACATTTTTTAGCTGCAGCTGTTAATTCAGGCCCGGTGCCGTCACCGGGAATTAGTGTTACTCTGTGGGCCATCTGATCACCTTGATTGGTAATTTAATAAAGAAAGTTTAGCATAAGTAAACAGGCAGGGCAAATCTATACGTGGTATGGTAGTAATAAAATAGGCTCCCTGGAGGGGGCCA
>JAPLIX010000187.1 GCA_026388865.1 Pseudomonadota bacterium
AATTTGTTTCGTGCTTCGATATTCGTATTTCGAATTTTTCTTGCCAAAAAAACACGAAAATAACAACTGAGCTTTTCGAAGGGCTGAGTGAGCATTGCAAGGTATTTCTTTGGATCCCATCCGTCACCGTATTTGCGAATCGAAGCACTAAGGGACTAATTCTCCCAGCAGCTCATGATAAACACTTTGCCTTTGACTTCTATAAACTTATTCCATATACTTTTTACATTGGTTCCAATGGCAACAGCAAGAGGATAAGATAATGGGGACACGGAAAGATAAAAAACCACAGAGTATGGCTCCAGAACCTGCGGCGGATGATGTTAAAAGGAAGGTCAATGGTATCCTTGATGAAATAATCAGCGCAGCAACACGGGGACCGCAGCTTGATTCTTTTTATGAACAGAAAGCCGCAGACATAAAAGCACTTGATGACAAGGGTTTTGCACATATCAGCCGCCGGTTTCTAAAAGCTGCACCGCACGAAAAAGAAGTAATGGTGCACTTCCTCAGATACTGGACCGGCATAGAGCACCTGCAATTTCTCCAGGAATTTATTGCCCGGGAAGCATTTTGGCCGCGGATTGGAACTATGATACTTGATGTATTCAACAAGTGTGACGCTATGGTTCCGGCGGGACTTGCCAGTTCGCTGCTGGATCTTGACTCTCTGTGTCAACGGCTGAAGCAGCACATCTTTAACAAGGATGCCTTGCATGATACAGCGGTTGAGCGCACGATCGATGACTTTATACAGCGCACTGATCAGGAAAAAGAGGGAATTGTCATTCAGCTTATCGATGAGGCCGGGATTGAAATAATTCCCCTGCTGTTAAAGATATTAGCAAAAGATACGGTATGGTCGCAACAGGCAGCAATGTTTATCGGCAGCCTCTCAACACCGACGGCTCTCGAAATATTGAAACACCTGTATGAAAAGACCCGGGAGAAGGATTATTTAAAAACTATTAAAAAGTGTATCCACGTCCTCAGGCAAAAAGGTATCGAGGTTGAGGACTACGAGCCAAAGCTGACCGTAAAGGCGGTATTTAAAAAAATAACGCTGCCTGAATCCCGTGCCTTTATATCTTTTATCGACGGGATCGGTGACCGCATTATATTCATGATAAAACCTATAACGACCTATGAAAGCAGGGTGTTTGAAATATTCCTGAGCGACCAGCAGGGTGTCAAGGAGATCACCTCGGTCACGGTATTCAGAAAAGAAGCCGAACAGTTTATCGCCAAAATTACTTCTGATGAAAAAATACTGTTTTTCGAAACAGTGCCGGAAAATGCCTGTTTTCTGGTGGAAGAGGCGCACACCATAAACGAACGCGCCGGAACAGTCGTTTCAGGGAGTCTTGCACAGTGGAGAAACGTTTTTGCTGTACAGCTGAAGACGCAGAGGCAGCCCATCATTTATGCATGTTTGGATGCGCAGAAGATCAGGAGTCAGCTGTCACTGCTGCAAAAAACTGATACATTATTGAAGCGCATTGAACTCATTGTCTGGTTCATTGAAAGCGATGAAGCAAAAGAGGGCTGGAATAAATATAAAAATGCTAAAAACAGCCCGCTGGTTCTCAACCAGCATCAGATCGAAGAGCGGTTGAACGCGCAGCACCATGAAACTGCGGCCTGTTTCTTTGATGATCAAAGAAAGGCGCTTTTCAAACGACGCCTTGAAGAAATGGCCTATCTCTATTTTAGACAGGGAGAAGAGGAAGAAGCGCGGATTGCCTTCTGTGCTGCGCTTTCCCTTGCAGCAGCGGAACTGCCGCCGGCAAATAATCCGTTTTGCCTGAGACTGATTAAAGAGGGGTTTGCATATTTTGCATCCAACACGGTTATACGGGATAAAAAAGACCGTCTTATTATTGACCCGAATGATGTTTCACTGCTTGCTTGAACAGCATAATCACACTGTGTATGTATAGAGCCCGGAGCATATGGCCATGATAACGCCACAAATTCCAAAAGGATTCAGGGACTTCCTGCCGGAAAAAAAGATCATTCGCCAGCAGATTATTGATCATATTCGTTCCATATTTGAGACCTATGGTTTTGTTCCCCTGGAGACACCCTGTCTGGAATATGCTGAAACCCTTGAGGGAAAATACGGGGAGGAAGGCGATCGGCTGATTTATAAATTTCTAGACCGGGGCGGCAGGGCAGTTGCGCTGCGCTATGATCTTACGATCCCCCTGTGCCGCGTCATCTCTATGTATCCCGAGCTGGTCAAGCCTTTCAAGTGCTACCAGATAGCCCCGGTATGGAGGGCTGATAAGCCGCAGAAAGGCAGGTTCAGGGAGTTTTACCAGTGTGATATTGATATTATCGGCACGGCAAGCGTCCTCGCCGATGCAGAGCTTATGAGTATTATGTATGCTGTTTTGACGAAGCTTGGTATTACCAATTTCACCATACACATAAATCACAGAAAACTTCTGAATGCCATTGCAGTGAGTGCAGGCATCAGGGAAGGTGAGGTCACCACCTTTCTGCGCTCGCTTGACAAGCTGGATAAGGTGGGCAAGGAAACGGTATCCGGCGAGCTGAAAGAAAAGGGTTTCTCTGCAGGCAGTATTGAACGTGCCTTTGACATTATTGAAGAAGCCGGAACAAGTGATAATCATAAGGCCTTTCTGGAGAAGGTCGGCAGCCTGATACAGGGGGCGGCTGGAGGTGAGCAGGGCGTGGCAGAGCTCATGATTATCCGGGAAGCTCTCGAAGCACAGGCTACTGCTTTGATCTGTCGCTGGCCCGGGGCCTTGATTATTATACCGGCCCGGTTTTTGAAACACGTGTTGAGACGCCAAAGGTGGGCAGCATAACCGGCGGCGGTCGCTATGATAACCTCATCGGCATGTTTTGCAAGACACCATATCCAGCTACGGGCACATCATTCGGCCTTGAGCGGCTGATCGCGGTGCTTGAGGAAATGGCAGGCCAGGATACCCGCCAGAGTAAAACGCAGGTGCTGGTAGCCCTGTTTGATAAATCATTGCTGGGCGAGACGGTGCGCGTAGCAAAAATGCTTCGTGATGCGGGAATAAACACGGAAATCTATTTTGAAGCGGACAAGCTTAAAAAGCAGCTTACCTATGCATCTAATAAATCAATTCCCCTGGTAGTTATCCTGGGGTCTGATGAATTTAAAAACAAAACGGTTGCTCTGCGCAACATGCAATTGGGTCAGCAGGAAATAATTGCTCAACATGATCTGGTGCATACGGTTAAAGAGCGTCTGTAGTTATTATTCGCTTAAGACTAAATTGCTTGCAAAAATGGAAAGAAAAATAAAAAATCTGGAACTCAAGAAATCAGGAAAATAATGTTTTTCCTTTATGAGTTCCTGCCTGCGATGAGCTCAGTCGAATCGAGTTCCAAATTCAATCTTCTTTGTTTTTATTAGTCTTTGCGCTTAACTTTGGTTCCGGATTGTCCGGGTTAGGTAGAAATAATAATATCTCCGGCCGCAGCTGTGAATTACGAAGGTCTGATAATACGTCCGCCCAGTGAAGCAAACAGCCTCATTCTGCAGATTGCTGTCGGCTGCTCACACAATGCCTGCACGTTCTGCCCGGCATATAAATCAAAGAAATTTAGAATAAAGCCGATTGCAGAAGTGTACCGGGATATAGACACAGCAGCCCTGGCAAGCGCTGATGAGACGCGCAGAGTTTTTCTTTGTGACGGTGACCCGCTCATAATCCCCCAGCATACTTTGCTGCCCATCGTTGAAAGAATTAATGAGCGGTTCAATAAATTGCTGCGTATCGGCATCTATGCCAACGCCGGCAGCATTCTGAAGAAATCGCCCACGGAACTGAATGAGCTGCGAGAGCAGA
>JAPLIX010000414.1:0-3430 GCA_026388865.1 Pseudomonadota bacterium
AACCCTTACGGCCTTTGACCAGAGGGGAAAGAATGGTTACTGCTTTACCGGAAAACAGGCGCAGGATATCTTCAGCGATGGCCTCCGGAGGCTGTGCTGAAAGCAGCGCTCCGCAGGAGGGACAGTGCTGCTCCCCGGCCTTGGCATAGAGCAGCCGCAGGTAATGGTAAACCTCGGTCAGGGTGGCCACGGTGGACGCAGCGCCTGCCCGGGAGAGGCGCTGCTCAATGGCAACGGTGGGCGGAATGCCTCTCAATGAGTCAACCTCGGGCCGGTCCAGCTGTTTTATGTATTGGCGCGCATAGGGTGACAGCGTCTCCAAAAAGCGGCGCTGGCCCTCGGCAAACAGGATATCAAAGGCAAGGGTTGATTTGCCGGACCCGCTCAATCCTGTTATAACCACGACCTTTTCCCGTGGAATACGCACGGTGATATTTTTCAGGTTATGCTCCCGCGCGCCGCTCACCACAATGTGATTGTTGGTGCCTTCCGCTGCCGGCTCCTCTGGTTCGTGCACGGGGACGGGTATCATCCGGCTGGGTTCGCCGAAGAGATAGCTTTTGAGAAATGCGCCAGTGCAGGAGTTCGGCGCTTCGGCAATTTTCTCCGGGTGCCCCTGCGCAACCAGGTAGCCGCCCTCATCGCCTCCTTCCGGCCCCAGGTCAATTATATGGTCAGCGCACTTGATGAAGTCGAGATTATGCTCCACCACAATGAGCGAGTGCCCCCGCTCCAACAGCAGATTGAAAACCGCAAGGAGATTTTTTATATCCTCAAAGTGAAGGCCGGTGGTCGGCTCGTCAAACAGAAAGAGCGTGTGGCCCTGCTGCCCGGTTTTTATGACAGAGGCGACTTTCAAGCGCTGTGATTCACCGCCGGAAAGCGTGTTCAGGGGCTGGCCGAGGCGCAGATAGCCGAGCCCGACCATCTCCAAAAGCTGCAGCAGCGCGGCAAGCCGCGGCGACGCCGAAAAAAAAGCGCGCGCCTCGGATATGGTCAGCTGCAACACCTCGTGAATATTTTTATCCTGGTACGTTACCTCAAGGACCCCGGCAGTGTAGCGTTTCCCCTGGCACTGGAAGCAGCTCACGTAGACATCGGAGAGGAACTGCATCTCAATCTTTTCAAAGCCTTCCCCCTGGCACTGCTCACAGCGCCCGCCTTTAGCATTAAAGGAAAACGTTGATGCTGTGTAACCGTGTTCACGGGCACGGCTCGTTTGCGCGAAGAGCTTCCTGATTTCATCAAAGATCTTCAGGTAGGTGGCGGGATTGGAGCGCGGTGTCCGGCCGATGGGGCTCTGGTCCATCAGCATTACCTGGTCCAGGAACTCTGCGCCATCAATCAAGCAGTCTGAATCCCTGCCGCTGCCGCCTTTGCCCTTCTTTTTTAACAGCCCCTGGTACAGTACATTTTCCAGCAGGGTTGATTTGCCGGAACCGGAAACCCCGGTTATGCATACCAGCAGCCCCAGCGGGATCGAGAGGTCAAGCTGCTTCAAGTTGTTATCGGACGCGCCCTGGAGCTTGAGGCAGTAGTGCGGGCGTGCTTTGCGGCGTTGGCCCGGGACCGGGATCTGCAGGTCACCGGCAAGATAGCGTCCGGTAAGCGAGTGCTTGCTGCGCACAATGTCCCGGGAGGCCCCGCAGAAGATGAGCTGCCCGCCATGCTCCCCTGCGGCGGGGCCGAGGTCAATGACATGATCGCTCGCCAGGATAATCTCCGGGTCATGCTCAACAACCACAATGGTGTTGCCCGCGTCCCGCAGGCCTTTCAAGATCGCCATGAGACGATGGTTGTCCCGCGCGTGCAGACCGATGCTCGGCTCATCAAGAATATAGAGGGTATTGACCAGAGAGGAGCCCAGCGCCGTGGTGAGGCTTGCTCGTTCCACCTCTCCTCCTGACAGGGTGCGTGACTGCCGGTCGAGGGTGAGATAGCCGAGTCCCGCCTTCTGCAGATAGCCGAGCCGGCCCCTTATTTCCTGCAGCAAAAGCTGCGAGGCTTTATCGCGGGACCCGTCAGGGTCAAGCTGGGAAAAAAAGCGGCAGCTTTCAGTTATGCTCATGGCACAGATGTCGGCGATGGTTTTTTCCTCGAGCCGGTAGCGGAGCGTATCAGGCTGGAAGCGGGTACCACAGCACTGCGGGCAGGTTGCATAGCCCCGGTATTTCGAGAGCAGCACCCGGATGTGCATCTTATAGGTTCTGGTCTCAAGCCAGTCAAAAAAGCCCTTGATGCCGTAGAAATCAGCGCTGCCGTTCATAATCTTATCCCGCTGGCCCGGCGGCAGCTCGGCAAAGGGCGCGTCGACGGGGATGTTCTCCCGCTTGCAGAACTTCATCAGGTCGTAATAGGCTTCCCGGTACGCGGGTGTTGCCCAGGGTTTTATGGCATCATTCTGCAGGCTTACGGTGGGATCGGGAATAACCAGGCCAAGATCAATGGTGATGGTTTTGCCAAAGCCGTTGCAGGTGCTGCAGGCACCAAGCGGGCTGTTAAATGAAAACAGGCTGGGAAACGGATCACCGTAGGTGATGTCGCACTGGGGGCAGTGGAAGGCAGTGCTGAACCTCATGGGCGGCAGCACCTCGTCACGTCCCGCATCTGCGGAGAAAAAGATGGCTACCAGCCCCTTGCCGAATTTAAAGGCCAGCTCAAGCGAATCAACCATGCGCTTCATATTCTCCGGCGTGACCAGGACCCGGTCAACGACAATATCCGCCTGCGTGAGATCTTCATGCTGCAGCAGATAATCAGTGTGCTCAATGCCCGCTCCCTGATAATAGGCCCGGTAGAAGCCCATTCTCCGCAGCCCCGCCACCATTTCGCCGCGGGTGACCCGCTGCGACGGAGCGCAGGCAAAGGGGAAGGTTATAACGGCAGCGCGCTGCGCGCAGCATTGCAGGAGATTTTTTGCCACTGATTCCGGCGAGTCTTTTTCAACCGGGCGGTTGCAGCCCCGGCAGTACAGGGTTGCCACGGCGGGGAAGAGTAGCTTCAGGTAATCGGTCAGCTCAGTCAGGGTGCCGAGGGTTGAGCGGGAGGTTTTGATGGGGTTTACCTGGTTGATGGCAATAGCAGGCGGGATGCCCTCGATCGTGTCCACGCAGGGCTTGTCCATACGCTCCAGGAACTGGCGCGCATAGGCGGAAAAGCTCTCCACGTAGCGGCGCTGTCCCTCGGCATAGAGCGTGTCAAAGGCAAGACTCGATTTCCCTGCGCCGCTGACGCCGGTAACCACGGTAATCTGGTTGAGCGGGAGATCAATGTCCAGGTGCTTAAGGTTGTTTTGTGCGGCTCCGCGAATGACAATGACATTCTTCATGCGTTTTAACGAATGGCGCGATTTCCTTAGGCGCTTAGTTGTTATTTTCGTTTTATTTTGGCAAGAAAAATTCGAAATACGAATATCTAAGCACTAAACAAA
>JAPLIX010000414.1:3465-8375 GCA_026388865.1 Pseudomonadota bacterium
CTTCAAAACAGCATTTTTCACCAGAGTCGTTTTAAATTTTCCCTTTTGGTCATTTGAATTTATTTCGAATTTCTGATTTCGATATTCGGATTTGGCTCCGGCTTGTCCGGGTTAGGAGAGATGTTTTTTTATAAGAGATGGTTTTCTTAGGCTGGCGCAGGAGCAGTCTCCGGGGGAATGGATGCGGTTTCTCAGGGCGCAGATGAGAATCTGCCCCATGGTTTGTGCTTCAGAGTAAAAAAGGTTGTGCAGCACATCATGGGACCAGTCCCCGGCAGTTCCTTCAGCATAGTTAACCACCAGATATACGCCTGCATAGCAGGCGCCGATCTCCCGTGCCAGATAGACCTCGGGCGCAAGGCTTTGCCCCACGACGGTTATCTGCCACTGGGAAAAAAGGCGTATTTCTGAGCGGCTCTCAAAATGGCGCCCCTCGGTTACGGCATATACGGCTTCCCCGAGAACCTTCCTTCCCGGCACCACCTGTTCTGCCCCGGCAATGAGCGCGGCACGCAGGGGCGGGCATAGCGGGTCTCTCATGATGAGCAGGTAGTCGTCACTTAAGCTCACGTCTTTTCTGAGAGACAGGTCAATATAGTCATGGGGGATGACAAGGTCGCCGGGGTTAAGGTCCTCGCGCAGGCTGCCCACACCGCCTTCCGCAAGGATCGTGTGGACGCCGGCTTCTTTCATTACCCAGAAGATCTGCTGTGAAGCTCTGCCGCGCGGCACCCCGCTTCTCCAGCCGTGCATCCGGCAGGTGATAACCGGCTCCCGATCCAGTTCGAAGAGAGTAAACGGGGGACTTTCGCCAAAGGGTGTATTAAAGATACGGTTCTCTTCCAGAACCTTTACCGCAGCATCATGTAAGTCTGCGGGGAACCTGATTGAGCAGGTGCTGGAGCCGCCAATGATTGCATAAGCGCAGTGCATGGGTAGTCCTTCAGGATGTGATCTTATTATGTATGCTCCCGGTAGTCGTAATGGAAGCCGCTCGTGCAGGGAGCATAATTTTGAAATCATAAGCCAATCCGGATGTAAAATCAAACAGTTTAGAAGTAAAAAAAATTGACATTATAAAATATAGACTATATGTAAATATAGAGAACAGGAGGGCCGGCCAGGCGCTGTTACCAGCTATAGAGCGCGCTGATTACTACCGGTACAGGATGCATGACTATGATTATAATAAAAAACCCGCAAGAGCTGCAGCTTATGCGTGAAAGTAACCGGCTGGTTGCCGAGGCGCTGCAGGAGCTAAAAAAACTGGTTGTTGCCGGCATCACCACCGAAGAGCTGGACCGGTTTGCCGAGGATTTTATCCGCCGGCGCGGTGCCCAGCCGGCGTTTAAGGGCTACCGGGGCTACCCGGCAAGCCTGTGTGTTTCGGTGAACGAAGAAATTGTCCACGGTATCCCGAGCAAGAAAAAACTTCGCGACGGTGATATTGCGAGCCTTGACCTGGGGGTGCTGATGAATGGATTCTACGGTGATGCCGCGATCACCGTGCCGGTGGGGAGCGTAAGCCCGCAGGTGCAGAAATTATTGCAGGTAACCGAGGAGTCGCTGTACCGGGGCATAGCGCAGGCGAAGGTGGGAAACCGGCTGCTGGACATCTCCCGGGCCATTCAGACCGCGGTGGAATCCCGCGGGTTCAGCGTGGTGCGGGATTTTGTCGGCCATGGCATCGGAAAAAATCTCCATGAAGAGCCGCAGATACCCAACTTCTATTCTACAACTGCCCACAACCCGCGCCTCCAGGAGGGGATGGTGTTTGCGCTTGAGCCCATGGTCAATGAAGGGACCCATAAGATGAAAATTCTTTCTGACGAGTGGACCGCCGTGACTGCCGACCGCAAGCTGTCCGCGCACTTTGAGCACACCATTGCCATTACCGGCAGCGGCCCGTGGATTCTGAGCAACCCTGATCATGAAAGCACTGCGCTTCCGTTAGCAGGATAATATAACTATGGCACTAATTGAAGTACTGCGGTTTCCCCATCAGATTTTGCGGCAGCAGTGCGAGCCGGTTGCCGCTATTACCGACGATGTCCTGAAGCTCATAGATGATATGGTGGAGACTATGTATTCCTACAAAGGAGTCGGGCTTGCGGCGCCGCAGGTAGGGGTGGCGCAAAACATCATTGTCCTGGATGTGGGGCAGGGGTTAGTGAGCCTGATCAACCCGGAAATTTCTCTGGGCGAGGGAACAGCGTCTAAGGAAGAGGGATGTCTGTGCCTGCCGGACCTGTTGGTGACCGTGGAACGCCGGGAGCGCATCCAGATCAAAGGCATTGACCGGAAGGGAAACCCCGTAACCCTTGAAGCGGACGGCCTGCTGGCCCGCGCCCTGCAGCACGAGATCGATCACCTTAACGGGACCCTCATCATCGATAAGCTTTCCAAATTGAAGCGCGATCTTATTATCAAGCGGCTCAGGAAGCAGCAGCTGAAAGCACAGAAATAACTGCAGACAAAAGACCAAAAAAACAGATAATAGACTACAGACACGATACTTTTTATTTTCCGTCTTCTGTATTCTTTCTTCTCTCTTCTGTCCTCTGAGTTCTCCCCTCACGTCCCCGCCATCATCAATACCACCCCGATAAAGGCCAGCAGCGCGCCGAACGCGCGTTTTCCAAAGGCCGCTTCCTGAAAGATCAAACGCCCCAGGAGCACGCTGAATATTATGGAGGTGCGCTTGACCGCGATCACGTACGCAATGGGCGCAAACGTGTAGGCGGCGAACTGGCTGTAGGATGCAAGGCCGATGAGGGTGCCGATGAGCAGGTTCATTTTAAAATTTTTAAATACGTGCAGCGGCGACTCGCCCTTCAGACAGAGGACCGGAATGATTCCAATGGCGAGCAGCAGCAGGTACCAGAAGCTGAAGAAGGCGGAGCCGGTGATGAGCACTACTTTTTTCCCCAGCGTGGAGGTGATGGTGTAGATGATGGCAACGATAATGACGAGCACCGCGCCCCGGTTGGTGAGCACGGCCCGAAACGGCGCCAGCAGGCCCTCTTTCAGTGTTGATATGTTCATGATGTAGATGCCGGTGAGCACCACCAGCACCCCGGCAATGCCAGAGGGCGTTATGGTCTCGCCGAGAAAGACCGAGCCGGTCACCAGCAAAAACAGCGGCGTGAGGGACAAAAGGGGCACGGTCATGGAAAGATCATAGCGGGCAATGGCTTTTATGTAGAGAATCATCGCCAGAATTTCAAGGGGCATCAGGATGAGGATGTAGATAGCTACTTCCCAGCCCAGGCCGCGGGGTACCTCTGCCTGAAAGGTCATCAAAGCGAGCACCGGCAGGGCAAAGACCCAGCGGGACAGGGAAATGAGGTAGACCGACTGTTTTGCTGCGGCCTTTTTGGAAAGAGCGTCAGCACCCGCGGCAAGGATCGCGGGTAGGAGCGCGTAGCAGACACCAAGATACATAGGACAGTGTTAATAATATAAAGACGCTGTGGAAGCAATGAATTATTTCAGAAGTTTTGTACCGGCGTCACCGGCCGGTTTTATAAGCTCAATCCCCACTTGAGCGCATTGCGATTGATGCTGAGGGGCATGCGGGAGTGGATCAGCTCACTGCCCGACGGTCTGAAGGGAACATAGACCAGGGTGGCTGTTCGGGGCTGAACGGAAATCTGCGGAAGTTTTGGAAACATTTCTTTGCGCGGCACGGCGCATTGCGCAAGCAGCGCCGTGATGCTTTCTATTGCTTCAGTGGAAGGCAGCGTTACCGGGTGGAATGATGCGGCGGAGAGATTCTCCTCAAACGGCCCCTGCTCCTGGAAGAAAGTCATGCGCTGTGCCGCAAGCAAAAACAGTTCAGGCGTAAGTTTAAACGCGGGAATCCAGAAGGCAAGCTCCTGCTGCTCGCGGGCCGGCGTTATAACTTCCGGGGCATTATTCAGGCGCAAAAGATCCGCAAATGATGCAAGCTGCAGGCCCTCTACCTGCGCTGTTATTTTCCAGAAGGGCAGATGGATGCAGCCGGGCGCTGCTTCGGCGCTGAGGGCAAACTCGATCTTATACAGACCATTTTTGGAAGCGCTCCAGGCGGTATTGCAGTTTCTGCACAGCAGCACGAGGCTTTGTTTTTCTCCCTCAAGATTCCAGCCGCAGGCGGGACACAGGCATGGGACAAACGTGAGGTGCAGTTTTTCCCGCTGATCGCACGGCTCAAGTGCGGTAAAGCCTTCGGCAGGAACCGGGGCTATCGGTTTATTAAGGATGGCATCGCACAGGCGGTTATCATGAATAAAGACCGGCGCATAAATGAGGCTTGCTGTTTCGCCGATATAGGCCTGATGGAATCGGGGTGCTGCTGAGGATGCGTTCAGCTGCTCTTCAATGCCGGAAACCGCATCCTGCAGCGTAAGGCACGGTTTGAAGAATGTCCCGGAAGTTTCTGGGGCAACAAATTTCAGCTTCAGCGCCTGCGGCCGCACGCCCAGCGAGAACGGCATCCCGGTGATGGGCACTGCCAGGCGGCTCATATCAACTATTTTTGTCTGAACTTCCGTGCCCCGGCAGGAAAAAGACATGCCTTTAAAGCGCCAGTACGGCATGAAGACTATTTCCTGCGCAACAGCAGGTGAGGCAGGCCAATACAGTGCAGTATAATCGCGGGCTGCAATATAGAGGCTGACGCGGCAGTAGGGACAGGCAAAGATGCGGTCTGTTTCCTCAAGCAGTACCGGAGCGCCGCACTGGGGACACTGATGTACAATCTGCCACATATTAACCAGTTTCAGGTTTCAAGTTGAGGGGTT
The DNA here is from genome assembly GCA_026388865.1 of Pseudomonadota bacterium. GTDB lineage: Bacteria > Desulfobacterota > WTBG01 > CAIYCZ01 > CAIYCZ01 > JAPLIX01. The sequence continues at coordinate 8,250 of JAPLIX010000414.1, forward strand.
CGGGAACAATTAATTTCAGATTGCAGAATGCAGATTTCAGAATGCGGAAAGAAAAACCCTGAGAGTGAACGGTGCAATGTGCAAAGTGAAAGTTGAGTCACCCGTCCTCCGCCCGCCTTCCGAAGC
>JAPLIX010000568.1 GCA_026388865.1 Pseudomonadota bacterium
AGGATTCTTCTTTAACTGAATCTGAATGTCAAACATTGTGAGTCTCACTGGTCAAACCAGTGGCTTACCTGTCTTTAGTTAATTACATGGATTCTCATGATATTGAAGTATACCGCAATATGTGATAATTATGGTATTACACTTAATATAATTCTGTACTTTTCAAAATGGTATATGTATGAAAACCCCCCCTTTTTTAATTTTAATCCCTCCGTGTACTCACCCTTGTGAAGTCATAAATGAAATAAACCTATGGACAGCGCTTATCCCTTGTCTGCTGTTATGTTATTTTTCAGCAAATGAAAGGTGGTGATCTCTTTAGAATTCTTATTGTCGAGGATGACAGTAAAATAGCCTCTTTTATTATGAAGGGATTAAAACAATCGGGCTTTGCCGTAGACCATGCGGGCAATGGTGAGGATGGACTGCTCCTGGCTAAACAAGGTGTCTATGATGCAGCAGTTATAGATATAATGCTTCCTCGAATGGACGGTTTAAGTCTTATTAAAGAGCTGAGGCGGGAAAAAACAAATCTCCCGGTGATCATTCTGAGTGCCCGGCGTTCTGTCGATGACAGAGTAAAGGGCCTTGAAAGTGGCGGTGACGACTATGTAACCAAACCATTCGCTTTTTCCGAGCTTCTGGCACGGCTGCAGGCGCTTATCCGCAGGTCCGGTAATAATGCGGAGCCCCGCCATCTGACCGCCGGGGATATTTCCATGGATCTACTCGCGCGGGAAGTAATCCGTGATGGCAGGAGAATTGATTTGCAGCATCGAGAATTCTCTCTCCTTGAATATTTGATGCGCAATGCGGGGCGGGCCGTATCCAAGAACATGATTATGGAGCATGTCTGGGACTATAGCTATGAACCGCAAACCAATGTTGTGGATGTGCTGGTTTGCAGGCTGCGCAATAAACTGGACCAGGATTTTGAAGAAAAGGTTATCCACACAATCAAAGACAGGGAAGTTATTCAATCCGAGCTCGATGAGTATGCAATTCAGTATAAGGAAGGGGGAACCGGTGCTCTGCAGCAGGAAGTAAAGCTTGAGAAAAATCTCAGCGGTAAAAATCCTTTTTTTGTTCGGCTTATTGGACCTGAAAACAAGACTGTCTTTTTGAATATCCCGGATAAATGGAGAAAATTCGATCTTCAGCAGCTTGAAATAAGTAACATTAAAAGCAGCTATCAGTGGTACTATCTGAAAACGAAAGGTAATAAAGACATACTGGAAGTCGCCCTGCAGCATCTCTCTGACGGATCGCTGCTGGAAGTCGGTAAAAGCGTAGCCAAACGCAACGAAATTCTCGAGCGCTTTAACGAAATTTTTACCGGAGTGATAATTTTGGTAGTTGTTGTCGGGCTGACGGGAGGTGTGCTGTTCGCAGTTCATACCCTTCGTCCGATTCGCAGCCTTAATAATACCATTCAGTCAATTATCAATACCGGCAGGATAGATGCACGCGTTCCGACTTCGAATAGAGGTGATGAGCTTGATGAACTGAGCACGGCATTTAACACAATGCTGGACCGGATTGAAACGTTGATAGCTGGATTGAAAATGGGATTAGATAATGTTGCCCATGATTTGCGTACCCCTATGACCCGATTACGGGCCATTGCGGAGCTGTCTTTGCGGTCGGAGCAGAACGAAGATGGCCTCCGGGAATCCTTAAGTAACTGCATAGAGGAGTCAGATCACATTACGGCAATGTTAAAGACCCTGATGGACATTACCGAGGCGGAAACCGGTGCGATGAAGCTGAAGCTGGAAGAAGTGGATATGGTGACGCTGGTTGCGGACGCGGTTGATCTGTATGGTTATGTTGCCGAGGAAAAGGGCATTACGATTCATACCACGCTGCCTGAGAAACTCTCTTTGACAGCGGACATTAACCGATTGCGACAGGTACTTTTTAATTTACTTGATAATGCTGTTAAGTATAACCGGAGCGGTGGAACCATAGAGATTGAAGCTTTTCAAAGGCATCAGCACGTCACGGTTCTTATCAGGGATACCGGGATCGGCATCCCCGCTGAAGAGCTTCCCAAAATCTGGGATCGCCTCTATCGTGGTGATAAAAGCCGCTCACAGCAAGGACTTGGGCTTGGTTTGAGCCTGGTTAAAGCCATCATTCAGGCACATAAAGGACACATTGAGGTAACCAGCAACCCCGGCGTTGGCTCGCAATTCTCTATCAGCCTTCCTGTTTTGCCTTCTTCTCTATCCCTCTAAAAGCCTTTCATGATTTTAATGTTGTGGAAAGGTTCCTGCAATCTTCATGCGCTATAAAATATATATCCTATGTGTATTGCTCGTATCAATTAAAAGCTATGAGCAAGAATACATGCAAAATAATTGCGAAATTGTTAGCCGGTAAGCTACAATTTTATAAGTATGGATTTAATAATTTTATTACTGCTCATGATGTTGCGTAAAACAAAAGGGAGAGAATTATGAAAATAAAGTACAGTGTCGTCTTGTTGATAACAGCTCTAGTAAACGTGATCTGCGTGTTTGGGGCCATTTCAGAGGTGCAGGCTTCAGCAAAAGCTCTCGGCTTTTTCTTCAACCGCATACCATTTACTGATACTTTTTATTTCGATGAGTGCGGCGGCTTTTCGTCCACGGGCAGCAACCGCTATTTCGTTCTGGAACCGGGATTTCAAATTGTCTTGGAGGGAAAACAGGGCAGCCATACTGACCAATCGATCCTGACTGTTCTCAGCGAGACAAAAACAGTTGACGGCGTAGAGACCCGGATTTTAGAGAATAAAGAGTCACGTGATGGCGCCTTGACCGAGATTTCAAGAAATTATTTTGCCATCTGTAATAAGACCAACAGCGTGTTTTATTTTGGGGAAGATGTGGACACTTACGAAAACGGCTCGATTGTCGGCCACGAGGGATCATGGAAAGCCGGCCAGAATGGCGCGCAAGCGGGTTTGCAGATGCCTGGAATCATTCTCCTGGGGGCGAAATACGCCATGGAAGTAGCACCCGGTGTTGCTGAGGACAGATCAGAAATCATTAGCATGACGGAGACGGTGAAGACTGCGGCAGGAACATTTGAAAACTGCCTGAAGATAAAGGAAACTTCAGGAATAGAAAAATTTACCGTCGGTTACAAATATTATGCGCCGGGAATTGGACTGGTTAAAGATGAGTACTTTGAACTGACCAATTACACACGGCAACCTGCTCCGTAGAGATGAAAAAGAAAATTCAGCCATGCAGTATTATGTTTGAGCAGGCACAACAGAAAATGGTCTTGAAACGACGAAGTTATGGTGACAAATGAAATAAAACTATTCAGAAAAGAATCGAAGCTACTGAAACAAGGTAACATGGCCTGGTAAAATGGAAACTATATCAAACCGTTCTGCAATCTCCCTGCATTGCCCCCAGTGGTTGATCGGCTTGCGGCGGAGTTCAGCCTTGCGCCTTCTCGGCAAAGGCATAGAACGGAACAGCAAACGCCTGATCCATATGCTCGTCATGTGGTTTGTAAAACCATGCAGCCAGGTGGATCCCGCGAGTTTGAATAATATTCATAGAATACTTCTGCTGCGTCCAAATTTCAGGATCGGTAATGCCTTAATCAGCACCTCCCTTGTTCTGGCCTTGCGCGAAAGATTTCCCTCAGCACGCTTGGACTATTTAGGGGCAGATACTACGTCCATTCTTCTGCAAAACCTCCCGTTAGATCATTTATATGAGATGTCCCGTTCATTTATTGCACGACCCTGGGCTTACCTGAAGTTGCTGAAAAATCTACATGATCAGCAATACGACCTGGTGGTACAGATAGGCAGAGGATCTTTTTCAGGCATGACCTGCATGAATTCTTTAAATGCCCGTTACCGGGTGGGGGCAGGAAAGTGGGCAAAGGTAGTGTGCAATATCCGGGTTGATTTGTCCGCAGCAAAACATGCCTATGACCGGCCGATGGCAGTTGCCAGGACTCTCGGCATGAGCTGCCGCAATCGACCGTTCTATGCCACAACGCAGCAGGAACGTGAAAATGCAAGGCTGCGCCTATCAACGGTAAGCCTGTCCGATGGGAACAGTACGGTTCCATTTGCAGCCCTGTTTATCGGTGGACATAAGGATAAACGATGGCCGATAGAATGCTGGATTGATCTTGCCGGTAAGCTTCGGCAGGCGCACAAAAGAATCATCATTCTTCTCGGCCCTGAAGAAGTGAGCATGGGAGCCAGAGTTAGGGAAGCCCTCGGGTCCGGCGTCCCCGTCTTTGATCCTTTTCCCCTGCGCGACTTTGCGGCCGTGCTGCAGCAGGCACGCCTGGTGGTAACCCCGGATACCGGTCCCATGCATCTCGCCGTGGCATTAGATGTTCCTACCATCGCCATCATCCAGAGTAACGCATCTCTTCGCTACGCGCCTCGGGGAGATAGGGATGTTGTCCTGAGGCAGCCAACTTCCGGGAAGGTTTTTAAAACCATACAAGCACATAACGTGTGGTCTGAACTCAGCGCATAATATTAAAATAAGATTTGATAATTATCATACATGCCGGGAGTGGCTTGACTCTAAAGAGCTTTCTAAAACCGGTGATCGCGATAAATAGCGGCTTACAGCAGGTGCTCGGACTTGGTTTAAAGCCATTATTCAGTCATATAAAGAACCCGTCAAGGGATAACCAACAAACACGGGACTGGTTCTCAAAGTACGGCTACCCCTCCAGTTTTCCCCGCATCTCTCCCACACCCCTGATCATTACATAATTTTAATTCACAGGAAAGATTTCTGCAATATTCATGTTGTATCTAAGCAATATCTTAAAAAAACACCTTTTTTAAGGAACATTAGAAATAACATCTCGCTGATTTAATTTTTTTAATGAAAATTAAAAGAATCACAACCTTGCTTCCCTCATTAATTTTTTACAGCAAAGCCTAATGCAGCGCCTTACCAGGACTCATGAAATCAGTTTTGATTGCAGATGGCCCGTCTTAAATTCTAATAATTGAGGTTTTGACCTCATTACTATCCTGATTTACGAAACCATCAGAATTTTGCAAGAGAGAAAACCGTATGTGTGGTTTTTTTGGCATAATTGGCTCTGGCTGGCGCAAGGGTGTTAAACAGGCATTAGAAGTTCTGCATCCGCGCGGTCCGGATGAACAGTCATTCNTTCGTAGATACGGACGAATTCATGTTAGGCCACACCCGCTTATCAGTAATCGATCCTGATGGCGGGCAGCAGCCGATGTTGTCTGCGGATGGCCGTTACACCATTGTTTTTAATGGAGAAATATACAACTTTCAGGAGTTGCGCAAAGAACTGGAAGCATCCGGCCACATTTTTAAAACACGTTCTGATACCGAAGTCCTGCTCAATGGCTTTTCAGCATGGGGAGAAAACCTGTTGGATCGTCTGGATGGCATGTTTGCCCTCGCAGTGTGGGACGCAACGATGCACCGTCTTTTTGCGGGACGTGATCGGATGGGTATAAAGCCTTTTTATTACGCGGTGTCAGGGGGATTGCTGTTCGGTTCAACTTTGGCGCCCTTCTTGAAACTTGAAGGATTTCCCCGCCGTCTGAATTGGGAAGCCCTTCGTGACTATCTGGCTTATAAAACGACGCTGTCGCCGCATAGCTTCCTGTCCGATGTCCATCAGTTGCCGCCAGCTTCAAAGCTTTTGTTCCATGCGGATACTGGACGCTTAGAAGTGTCGAGATACTGGGATATACCTTCGCCAATGAGTATCAATCCAGAGCAGGAAGAATTGCTGGAACGGGTCGATACCGCGCTTGAAGAGAGTGTCAGGAGGCAGCTTGTGGCTGATGTTCCTCTGGGTGCGTTTCTTTCCGGGGGGATTGATTCGAGCTTGATGGTTTATTATATGGCAAAGGCCGGGGTTAGACGTCCAAAAACATTCAGCGTTCGAACACTATGTATTAGATGCCCCTGATATGGATGCCGATGCATTGGCTGCATCAATAGCTGCTCTTGATCAGCCGGTGGCGGACCCATCCTATATCATGATCCATGAGCTTTCCAAATTTACCCGTTCACAAGTTACTGTTGCAATCAGCGGGGACGGAGGGGATGAGGTATTCGCCGGCTATTCGCGGTATGCAGCACAAGAAAAGGATTTTCCCCATCATCCCGGACAACACTTGGCAAAACGCCTGATTGAAGCTGGATTATTGCCTGAACGATTTTTACGTCTATCTCTCTCCGGGCAGGAACGGATGCTGTACCGACACGTGGATGTAGGCCCGTGGGCAGTATCGCACAAGAGTATGAAGACCTATCTAGCGCCGAGTGCTTATGCTGCGTGCAGGCCTCAGGACACGTTGTTGCGCTGGCGGGAACTTGCAAATAGTTTTGGCGGCCACATGGATACCGCCAGCTTGATGCGGACTGAGCTTTGGACTTTTTTATCAGAAAAATGCCTTGCGCGAACCGATCGGGCAAGCATGGCCCACAGCCTTGAGGTTCGTGTCCCTATTCTCGGAAATCCTGTCCTGGATGTGGTGTTGAATCTGCCATCGAAAGTTCATTTTGATACACAGGGCGGCAAAGCTATTTTGCGCTCTCTTGCACGGTTGCACTTACCGGAAATGGTCTGGAACCGTCCCAAACACGGATTTTCAGTTCCCCTGCACAGCTTTTTTCGCGGCGCTTGGAAAAATATAGCAGCGCATGCTGTTGAACAGGTAGAATTGCTGGCGCCTTTTTTGAATGCAGGGGCGGTTAAGTCTTTGTGGCGGGATGTATTGGCCGGAAGAAGGACTAAAGTTAAACTGATGTATACATTGATCGTATTGCTTCTCTGGCTGGAAATAAATCCGCTTGATTATAGCGACTATAACCCGTGAACAGCTGTTGCAGCAAGCAATGCTGCGGATAGTAATAGAAGATAACAGGCACAGCCTTCCAGTTTGCAAACACGCAACGTACCGGAGCACCATCGAAGAATATGACTAAACGTTTCTTCTATGACCCAGCGGAGACGCCGCTATTAAAAAGAATTTTGTATCTTTTTCGGCCCAACGCGCTGCCCGTGAGGAAGTTTCCCTTGGACATTCTCCTGGAGACCGTGGCGGGCTGTAATGCAAAATGCGTTTTTTGCCCCAACGGCAACGGGTCAAGCAAAATTCCACCGGGAAGAATGGATTGGGAGCTTTTCAGGAAAATTATTGATGAGAGCACAGCCCATAGTATCAGGCGTATTAGCCCGTACTTGATGAACGAGCCGCTTTTAGACCGGGATATTGGCAAAAAAATAAAATACATCGCCGAAAGCAGAGGGCTGGACAGTTTTCTCATAAAAATAAACACCAATGCCAGTTTACTTGATGAGGAAATGGCCCAGTCGCTTATTGAGTCAGGGCTTGACCGGATCCATTTCAGCTGCCACGGCATTTCCAGGGAATCCTACGAGGAAAGCATGCAGGGGCTCTCTCTGGAGAAGACGCTGGCAAACATTGACCGGTTTCTGGATCTGCGGAACAAAAATGGCTCAAAACGGCCTAAAGTTGCAGTGACGATGGTCAAAACAAAGCTTATCGAAAAAGAACTCCCCCGGATTAAAACATACTGGGAGGCGAGGGGGGTATCGGTTCATATCCGGCCTTTTGAGAACAGGGCAAGCCCTGAAATTGGCGAAAAAGGCCTCGAACCGCAGTCGTGGAGAAAATTTTCGTGGTGCAAACGGCTGTTTGCCCAGGCAAACATTCTCACTAATGGGGACATGGTGTTGTGCTGCGTTGACTATGGATACACCACGGTGCTGGGGAATATGGGTGAAACAAGCATTGCAGATGTGTGGAATGCAGAGAAGGCAAAAGATATTCGCAGGCGCTTTTTAAGCGGAAATACTCAAGGACTTCTATGCCACACCTGTATGAAACAGCCCGCATGACTCGTCCTCTTTCATGAACGATTAACTAATTGACCGTTAGGCAGCATACAGAAATTATCACTTTGACAAAATCAGACTTCAATAACATTGACCCGCACTACGAGATAACAAAGCACGAGCGAATAACGGCATTTTTGGTAATAGCGCTGATTCTGCTCTTAAAGATTCTTTATGCCTTCCGCTATCGCTTTAACTCTGACGAGCCCCAGCATGTGCACGTTGTATGGGGCTGGGTTCACGGGCTTCTTCCGTACCGGGATATGTTTGATAATCATACCCCTCTATTCCACCTGCTGTGTGTACCGTTCTACACAATGGTCGGCGATACCCCCAGTGTATTATTCGCAATGCGCTTGGCAATGATTCCGCTCTATGTAATTGTGTTGTGGTGTACGTACTTAATAGGGCGTGAGATCTTTTCTCAGCGAGTCGGTTTATGGGCTGCACTGTTCACTGGATTATACCCATTCAATTTTTTATGCTCTGTTGAATTTCGACCAGATAGTCTCTGGGCTGCAATCTGGATACTAGCAATGGCTTTAATCATCCAGGGGAGACTTAAGACAGGGAAGAGTTTCTGGATCGGATTTTTGCTGGGTGCAGCCATTGGTGTTTCATTAAAAACCTGCTTGTTGATCGCTACCCTTGGGGCATCAGCTGTCTTAACCGTTGTTTTCTTTGCTGAACATGATTGGATCCGGCATTATCTGCGTCGATGCAGCCTGTGTGCATTTGCCATGCTCGCCGGACTTTCTATCGTCCCGGTCGCTTTGATACTTTTTCTATACTCAAAGGGTGCTCTCGGTCCTTTTTTCTATCAGGTGGTAGACAATAATTTATATGCTTTTGCCGGCTTCGGGTTAAGGGACAACTTTTATGTGCGAGGTGTAATTTTTCTATTTTCTATTGCATGTCTGCTTTGTATTGCACAAATCATAAATAAATGTACTCCTGATAACGGCATACGCTGCCGACGCATATTTTTACTCTTTACTGCCGGAATTTATGTAGCATCACTATATGCCTTCCTGTCGGTGATAGAATGGGAACATTATCTTCCGCTATACCCACTTTTCATTATACTCGTCACACCCATAGTGCTTAAGGTTCTCGCGCAGGGGATTGCCCACCAGCCCGGCAAAGATTTGATGCACTATGTTCCCAGATGGACGTTCCTATCCGTGGTTATTTTTCTGGAAATGTGCGCGATATTTGTAGTTGCAGATGGGGCACCGTGGCATGATGACACACACCATCAAATACAACTCCTTAAAGATGTGCTCCAGCTAACAGAACCAAGTGATCCTGTTGCTGACTTGAAAGGAGAGACGATTTTTCGTCCGCGCTCTTCCTATTATGTCCTGGAATGGATCACACGGGAACAGATCAAACGTGGGCTGCTGACAGATGATATCCCGGAACGGCTGATTGCATCACATACCTGTGTCGCAGCACTGGACAACAGCCGGTTCCCAAAACGCACGCGCGCCTTTCTCCAGCAGAATTTCATCCGCATCGGCTGTTTACGGGTGGTTGGTCAATTATTATCTTTCCCGGAGAACACAACACCTTCAATATCATTTGACATCAAAATTCCTGCACGGTATGTGATTATTTCCAAAGGGGGGACCACTGCAGGCTTGTTGGATGATAAACCTTATGATGGTGCCCGTTTTTTAACTGCTGGACATCACGAGGTCAATCCATCCTCCAGGGATAGACAGTTTGTGCTTTTATGGGTGCGGGCCGAAGAACGGGGGTTTTCGCCATTTTTGCAGGAGAAGATATCTTGATGACGACCCCACTTTTATCTGCTACTTGCACTGCCTTCGCTGCGGGGGGCGCCGTGCTGGCGGACCCTGGGGCAATGGAAGTCAAGCACTTCCACCCCAAAGGAAAGATGCCGTCGAAATACACGATCGAAGCGCAGAAGCAGCAGCTCGAAATTCGCCCGTTGGCTGACAAAAAAGATTTTAAGGAAGCTGATAAAGGCTTTATTACCAAGCCGGATTTCAAGCAGATCCCGAAAGATGGAGGCGGTTTATCGTGGGATCTCGGTAAGTTCGACTTTCTGCTTGAGGAAAAGGACTTCGACAGCATCCATCCATTTTACAACGTCAGGCGATCTTAAATATGACTGCTGCACGGTATGTCATTGCATTGCCAAAACTGCTCAAGCCGGAACACCGTGATCTTTTGCAGGAACGGGGCGAGAAGCTGCGGGAAGACCGCGGCAAAGGAAGAGAGAAGATAGAATTATGGAAACTTAAAACAGCTGCCAACTGAACTGCACATACTTGTGCAATGTGTTTGAATCAGGGAAAGAAGATGAATGATTTTATACCCATGAGCAGGCCATTTATTGGTGAAGAGGAAATACAGGCAGCTGTTGCTGTTTTGAAGTCAGGGTGGATCACTACCGGACCTCAGTGTGAAGCATTTGAAAAAAAGTTTACTGCACTCACCGGCGCAGCACATTCCGGCGCATTGAGTTCGGGCACAGCCGGTATGCATC
>JAPLIX010000446.1:0-7558 GCA_026388865.1 Pseudomonadota bacterium
CTTGAATTTGCCCAGGTGAAGAAGAACTGACGGGGTGGCGCAGAGCAGTCATACCCAGAGCGCCAGGCCCGTGTCTTGCGAACATTAAGAAAAGGAACTAATAGTGTATGGCAAAAAAGGTTATTACCCAGATTAAGTTGCAAATTACCGCGGGGAAGGCAAACCCGTCCCCGCCGGTTGGTCCGGCATTGGGACAGCACGGCGTGAATATCATGGAATTTTGCAAGGCGTTCAATGCCAAGACCCAGCAGCAGGAGGGGCTCATTATACCGGTGGTTATTACGGTGTATGCGGATCGCTCGTTTACCTTTATCACCAAAACACCGCCCGCAGCCGTGCTGTTAAAAAAAGCAGCCGGTATCATCAAGGGTTCCGGTGAGCCCAATAAAACCAAGGTGGGCACGGTTACGCCCGCACAGGTGCGGGAGATCGCCCAGACAAAAATGCCGGATATTAATGCCAATGATATTGATGCAGCTATCAAGATCATCGAGGGCACGGCCCGCAGCATGGGTATCGAGATACGATAAAAAACGGGAACAGTCTAACGGTAACTACTAATCAAGTAAGGTGGCAGCGATGCGTACACAAGGAAAAAAATACCTTCAGGTAAAAGACAAGGTTCAAGTTGCGACGCCATATCCGCTCAAGGATGCCATCAGCCTGTTACAGGAAACGTGCTATGTAAAGTTTGATGAAACGGTTGATGTGGCCATTCGCCTGGGGGTAGACCCCCGGAAGGCTGACCAGATGGTGCGCGGCACCGTGCTTCTCCCGCATGGGACTGGCAAGGAGATAAAGGTGCTGGTTTTTGCCAAAGGGGAAAAAGAGAAAGAAGCTCGCGATGCCGGCGGGCCGCGCGGTCTCATGCCGAATCCCAAGCTGGGCACGGTCACGTTTAATGTGCGCGAGAGCATCGATGAGCTGAGAAAAGGCAAGGTGGAGTTCCGGACTGACAAGGCGGGCATTGTGCACGTGCCGGTGGGCAAGAGATCCTTTGATATCCAGAAGCTCTATGAGAATATTCTTGCCCTGATGGACACCATCGTCAGGATGAAGCCGTCTTCAAGCAAGGGAGTTTACTTGAAAAATATTGTGCTTTCTTCCACCATGGGACTGGGGATCAAGGTTGACCCGGCAACGGTCAAGACCCAGTAAGCGTGGCATGGGCAATAGAGAGCTTTAAACAGAGGTGATTGCCGTGAACAAAAAACAGCGAGAGGAAGCAGTAACAACGCTATCACAAAAGATTGCAGCGTCAAGCGCGGGGTTTGTGATTGATTTTCAGGGCCTCAGTGTCGAGGCGAGTAATGATTTGCGCCGGCAGATCCGGAAAGCAGGCTCTGAGCTCAAGGTAGCAAAAAATACGCTGCTGCGCAGAGCAGCCCGCGAGACTGATTTTGCAACGATGGCAGATTCATTTATCGGACCAACGGCGGTTCTGTTTGTGCAGGACAACCCGGTCCCGGTAGTGAAGGTTCTTAAGAAATTTATTAAGGACAACCCCGCAGCGCCGCTTAAAGTTAAGGGGGGCGTGCTCAATAAGAAACTACTCAGCCTCCAGGACATTGGCCTGCTGGCCGAACTGCCAAGCCGTGAAGTGCTGGTGGCGCAGCTGCTTAGCGTGCTCACCGCGCCCATGCGCAACCTGGTATCAGTACTCGCCGAAGTGCCGCGAAAATTTCTGCGCGGGCTGAACGCGGTAGCAGAGACAAAACAGGGGCAATAGAGATATACCTAACATCAGGAATACATTCACCGTAGCTACAATAATTTTACACTTAGCAGGAGGTTTGCCATGGCAGAAGTAACAAAGCAGGATGTGGTTAAGTTTATTGAGAATATGTCGGTACTTGAGCTGTCAAGCCTGGTCAAGGAGCTGGAAGAAAAGTTTGGTGTTTCCGCCGCCGTGGCGATGGCCGCGCCAATAGCCGCAGCAGGCGCCCCGGGAGCAGCAGAAGCAAAGGAAGAGGAGAAGACCGAGTTTGATGTTATCCTCAAGGAAGCCGGCGCACAAAAGATTCAGGTCATCAAAGTGGTCCGCGCCATCACCAGTCTCGGGCTGAAAGAGGCCAAGGACTTTGTAGAGAGCGTACCGAAAACGGTCAAGGAAGGAATACCTAAAGCTGAAGCTGAAGATATCGTAAAGCAGCTGCAGGAAGTCGGCGGCGTGGCAGAAATAAAATAAGCTGCGGCAGGTTCTCCCCCCGCGTGCCGGATAGCCTGCGACCGCGGTGTATACAGGTATCCGGGCATTAGACAAGGGGTCCGGGGACGCCGGTTCCCTGGTATATCGTAATTAATTTGTATTGAGGGCATTTACATGGGAACTCTGTCACCATACAAGCTGCGTTTTCGCAAAAGCTTTGCAAAAATCCCCACCATCATGGACGTGCCGAATCTCATTGAGATTCAGCAAGGCTCCTATGAGAAATTTCTGCAGGCTGATGTTGTGCCTGACAAGCGCGAGGAAACCGGCCTGCAGGGGGTTTTTAAAAGCGTTTTCCCCATAAAAAATTATAATGAAACCTCCTCTCTTGAATTTATCAGCTATACCCTGGGATCTCCCAAGTATGATATTCAGGAGTGCCGGCAAAAGGAGCTGACCTATGCGGCCCCGCTGAAGGTGCTCACCCGCCTGGTCGTCTGGGACGTTAACCATGAGACCGGCACGAAAAATATCCGGGACGTAAAGGAGCAGGAGGTTTTTTTCGGCGAGATACCGCTGATGACCGACACCGGCACCTTTATTATTAACGGCACTGAGCGGGTGGTGGTGAGTCAGCTGCATCGCTCACCGGGCATTTTTTTTGACCACGACAAGGGGAAAACCCTGTCCAGCGGCAATTTTATCTACTCGGCCCGCATCATTCCCAACCGCGGCTCCTGGATTGATATCGAGTTTGACCCCAAGGATATAATCTACGTGCGCATCGATCGCCGCAGAAAATTCCCCGTGACGGTGCTGCTAAAGGCCCTCAACTACACCATCAAAGATCTGCTCACCTATTTTTATACCGTTGAAGATGTGCTCCTGGAAAAAGGCGGGCTGCGCAAAAGCATCAACTCACCGTTTGTTGCCGGTGAACTGGCCCATGAAGACATTGTTGATGAAAAGCGTGATGAAATTATCGTGCGCAAGGGCAAAAAAATAAATAAAGCAGCACTCAAGCGGATGCATGACGTGCGCATCAAGCATATCGCCACGACCAAAGAAGACCTGGAGGGGAAAATTATCGCTGCAGATGTTATTGATCCCGGCAGCGGCGAAGTGCTGCTCAAGTGCAACGAGGTGCTGACGGCGGATAGCTTTCCCAGCCTCTATGCGCGCGGGGTCAAACAGCTCAAAATACTTTATATTGATAATTTAAATGTTGATTCATCGCTGCGGGATACCCTGACCATTGACAAGGTGCAGACCACCGAGGATGCCGTGGTTGAAATCTATAAGCGCCTGCGGCCCAATGACCCGCCGACACAGGAAAGCGCCAATCTGTTTTTCCAGCGGCTGTTTTTTGTTGCCGAGCACTATGACCTGTCAAAAGTGGGCCGCCTGAAAATCAATTTCCGGCTCAACCGAGACACCGCGCTCGAGGTCCAGACCCTCACCAAGGAAGATATCCTGGATACCATTAAAACACTCATCGAGATAAAGAACGGCCGCGGCGATGTGGATGACATTGACCATCTGGGGAACCGCCGGGTGCGCTCCGTGGGTGAACTGCTTGAGAACCACTACCGGATCGGCCTGGTACGAATGGAACGGGCCATCAAGGAGCGCATGAGCCTGCAGGAGATTGAAACGCTCATGCCCAATGACCTGGTAAATTCAAAACTGGTGTCTGCGGTGGTGAAAGAATTTTTCGGCTCAAGCCAGCTCTCCCAGTTCATGGATCAAACCAACCCCCTTTCGGAGATAACTCACAAGCGGCGGTTGAGTGCGCTCGGGCCCGGCGGACTCACCCGGGAGCGCGCCGGCTTTGAAGTGCGCGACGTTCACCCGACCCACTACGGGCGCATTTGTCCCATTGAAACCCCTGAAGGCCCTAACATCGGACTCATTGCATCGCTTTCCACCTATGCCCGGGTCAACGAATACGGCTTTATTGAAACCCCCTACCGCAAGGTTGAAAAGGGAACCGTAACCAGCAGGATAGAGTTTCTGTCCGCTCTGGAAGAAGAGAAATATACCATCGCCCAGGCCAATGCTGCTATCGGGCCCCAGGGAAAATTTGAGGCAAAGCTTATTTCCGCGCGGCGCGGCGGAGAGTTCATCATGGTGATCCCGGAAGAAATTGATTTTATGGACGTGTCGCCCAAGCAGCTGGTGAGCGTTGCAGCAGCGCTGATACCGTTTCTGGAAAATGACGACGCCAACCGGGCTCTCATGGGCTCCAATATGCAGCGCCAGGCCGTGTCGCTGATGAAGACCGAAGCACCTCTGATCGGCACCGGGATGGAGAGTATCGCTGCCCGCGATTCAGGGGTCACGGTCATTGCCCGGGAGAACGGCGTGGTGAAAAGCGTCGATGCCAGCCGCATTGTCATCAAGCGCGACCGCTCCGAAGGCGGCATCGGCACGGATGTGGATATTTACAACCTGACCAAGTATAAACGTTCCAACCAGAACACCTGCATCAATCAGCGGCCCATTGTGCGGGCGGGGGATGCGGTGAAAAAGGGCGATATCATTGCTGACGGACCGGCTACCGAGATGGGTGAACTTGCCCTGGGCCGCAATGTGTTTGTGGCATTCATGCCGTGGGGCGGATACAATTTTGAGGACTCGATCCTGGTCAGCGAGCGGCTGATAAAGGAGGATGTCTTTACCTCCATTCATATCGAAGAATTTGAAATACTTGCCCGTGATACCAAGCTGGGCAAGGAGGAAATTACCCGCGAAGGTAAAGCAGGGAGACATCATGGTCGGGAAAATTACCCCCAAGGGAGAGACGCAGCTTTCTCCGGAAGAGAAACTGCTGCGGGCCATTTTTGGAGAAAAGGCGCGCGATGTTCAAGACACGTCGCTGCGCGTTCCGCCGGGAATTGACGGAACGGTCATCAGTGTCAATATTTTCTCCCGCCGGGGCGCTGATAAGGATGAGCGCACCCGCTCCATTGAAGATGAAGAGACCGCGAAGATCCTCAAAGACCAGGAAGATGAGATAAAAATTCTGAAAGAAAATGTTGAGCGCAAGCTGAAACACCTGCTGGTCGGTAAAACCTGTGCCAAGCGTATTATTGATGAGAAGAAGGGTAAACTTGTCTTCAGTAAAAATCAGGAGATTACCGCTGAGGACGTGGAGCGGCTGTCTCTGGAAAAGTGGCTCAGCATTCCCATTGCTGAAGATGAAGATCTGGCGGAAAAGCTTGATACGATCAAAGAAGCCCGCGACGAGCAGCTCAACCTTATCAAGGTTGTGTTTGGTGAAAAAATTGAAAAGATCAAGCGCGGTGATGATCTCCCGCCGGGCGTCATCAAGATGGTCAAAGTGAATCTGGCGGTAAAGAGACGGCTCGCCGTCGGCGATAAAATGGCCGGACGCCACGGCAATAAGGGTGTGCTCTCCCGGATTTTACCTGAGGAGGATATGCCCTACATGGAAGACGGGACGCCGGTTGACATTGTGCTGAATCCCCTGGGGGTTCCGTCCCGGATGAACGTGGGTCAGATTCTGGAGACCCATCTGGGATGGGCGGCAAAGGGGCTGGGAGAACAGCTGCAGGACATGGTGGATAAGAGCTCCAGGCCGGCAGCACTCAGGAAACGCCTGAAAGAAATCTATGCCGAACAGAAGGACGTGCTGCGTCTGGTAGACGGGCTTGATGATGAGGAAGTGCTGGCAGTGGCGAAGAAGCTTGCCAGCGGCGTGCACATGGCATCGCCGGTGTTTGACGGTGCGCACGAAAGTGAGATCAGCTCCTGTCTGGAATCTCTGGGAATGCCCGCCACCGGCCAGACAACCCTCTTTGACGGCAGAAGCGGTGAGCCGTTTGATAAAATGGTGACCATCGGTACCATCTACATGATGAAGCTGCACCACTTGGTGGATGACAAGATTCATGCCCGCTCCATCGGTACCTATTCGCTGGTAACCCAGCAGCCGCTCGGCGGTAAAGCCCAGTTCGGCGGCCAGCGCCTCGGAGAAATGGAGGTATGGGCGCTGATGGCCTACGGCGCTGCCCATACCCTGCAGGAGTTTCTCACCATAAAATCTGATGACGTTCAGGGCCGAACCAAACTGTATGAAAATATTGTCAAGGAAGAGCGGGAATTAGTCCCGTCCATTCCTGAATCATTTAATGTTCTGGTTAAAGAACTGCAGAGCCTGTGCCTCGATGTGCAGTTTGTTGAACGCGACAAAAAGAATTAACGAAAGCAGGCACAACCACCCCGATTGACAAAGGGAGGTAGTTTCATGGAAGGATCAGCATTTCCCGCAATGCAAGAGCGCTCGCGCCATGTGCACAGTTTTGATGCACTGAAAATATCGATCGCGTCCCCGGAAACGATCCGGGCGTGGTCAAACGGAGAAGTTAAAAAACCGGAGACCATAAATTACCGGACCTTCAAACCGGAGCGTGACGGGCTGTTCTGTGCAAAAATTTTCGGCCCGACTAAAGACTATGAATGTAACTGCGGTAAATACAAGCGCCTTAAGCATCGCGGCATAGTATGCGAAAAATGCGGGGTGGAAGTCATCCCGTCCTATGTCCGCAGAGAACGGCTGGGACATATTGAGCTGGCATCGCCGGTGGCCCACATCTGGTTTTTGCGGAGCCTGCCCAGCCGTATCGGGACGCTCCTTGACATGACCCTGCGGGAGCTGGAAAAGGTGCTCTACTTTGAATCCTTTGTGGTTATTGACCCGAAAAAGACCACGCTGGATGGCGGCGATCTGCTGGATGATGCGAAATACCGCAAGGCCCTCCAGGAATATCCCGACGGCTTTGTCGCGGGTATCGGTGCCGAGGCAATCCGTGAGCTGCTGCGCCGGATTGACCTGGAAAAACTGTCCGGACAGCTCCGGGAAGAGATCAAGCTCACGTCCTCTGAAGCCAAGAAAAAGAAACTGGCTAAACGGCTGCGCATTGTTGAGGCTTTCAGGAATTCGGGGAACAAGCCGGAATGGATGATTCTTGAAGTCATACCGGTGCTGCCGCCGGATCTCAGGCCCCTGGTGCCTCTTGATGGCGGCAGGTTTGCCACCTCAGATCTTAATGATCTGTATCGCCGGGTGATAAACCGCAACAACCGGCTGAAAAAACTCCAGGAGCTTGATGCCCCGGGCATCATTATCCGCAACGAGAAACGGATGCTGCAGGAAGCAGTGGATGTGCTGTTTGATAATGGCCGGCGGGGCAAAGTCATTACCGGCCGCAATAAACGTCCGCTCAAGTCGTTAAGCGATATGCTGAAAGGTAAACAGGGACGCTTTCGCCAGAACCTGCTCGGCAAGCGCGTTGACTATTCGGGCCGCACGGTTATTGTCATCGGCCCGGAGCTGCGGCTGCACCAGTGCGGCCTGCCCAAGAAAATGGCCCTCGAGCTGTTCAA
>JAPLIX010000446.1:7614-7967 GCA_026388865.1 Pseudomonadota bacterium
TTAAGAGCGCTAAAAAGATGGTAGAGCGGGAAATTTCCGACGTGTGGGACTGCCTTGATGAGGTGGTGAAAGAATTTCCCGTGCTGTTAAACCGCGCGCCGACGCTGCACCGGCTGGGCATCCAGGCCTTTGAGCCGGTGCTGATTGACGGCAAGGCCATACAGCTGCATCCGCTGGTTTGCGCCGCCTTCAATGCTGATTTTGACGGAGACCAGATGGCGGTGCATGTGCCGGTGACCCTCGAAGCCCAGGTTGAAGCACGGGTGCTGCTCATGGCCACCAACAACATCCTCTCCCCGGCCCACGGAAAGCCCATTATCGTTCCCACCCAGGACATGGTGCTGGGAATTTAT
>JAPLIX010000124.1 GCA_026388865.1 Pseudomonadota bacterium
CAAAGGCATAAGGCACAAAGATGAAAACGTATCGTGATCTTATGGTTTGGCAAAAAGCCATGCAACTGGTAACGGACACCTATCAGATAACCCGTAATTTTCCTAAAGAGGAGCTTTATGGACTCACCTCTCAAATAAGGCGATGCTCCATATCGATTCCCAGCAATATGGCTGAAGGATATGGAAGAAATTCAACAGAGGACTATCTACGCTTTCTAAAAATATCCCGGGGTTCACTGTATGAATTGCAGACCCAGATAGAAATTGCTTTCAATTTACACTATATCAAGAAAGATGATTTTGATCGAATGAATGAAGCCGGCAGAGAAATTGAGCGCATGATAAGCAGCCTCATCACAAAAATCAACCAGGCAAAATAACTCTGTGCCTGGTTGCCCCCGAGCGGTGAGCCACTCGGCCTTGAGCTCGTGGCCGAAAGGCGTGTCGAACCGTAGAGGGGCCTTTATGCCTTTGTGCCTCTGTGCCTTATGCCTTTGTGCCTCATAATAAACTTATGAAACAACTATCCGCCCTACTCATCACTATTTCTCTTCTGCTCTGCACGGCGCCGGCAGTAATAGCCGCCGAGACTTCCCTCTCCATCTCGGTGGACCGGGACACGGCGACACTGGCAGACTCTATAAATCTTACCATCTCCGTTGAAGGGGCAAGCGGAGAGCCGCAGTTGCCGTCCTCCCCTGCGTTTGAAACAGTACGCCAGGGCAGCTCTTCCCGGATGCAGATAATAAACGGGAAGATGTCTTCCAGCGTTGACTACAGCTATGCCCTCTACCCGAAGAAGGAAGGGGTTTTCACCCTCGGCCCCGCAACCCTTGATAACAATGGCTCCAGGCTCACCAGCAACTCGGTCAGCATTATCATTCAAAAAGCTGCAGTGAGCGAAAAGCGGAACGAGGATGTGTTTGTGACTGCGGAAGTGGACAACAAAAATCCCTATGTGAACGAGCAGATCATTTATACCTTCAAGTTCTATTACCGGGGGAGAGTTGCCAATGCCCGCATGGTAGAGTCTCCGTCGTTTGAAGGGTTCATAGCCGAGCAGTTGGGAAAGGAGCGCGAGTATCAGACCACTATAAACGGCCGGCAGTTTATGGTGACGGAAATAAAGCAGGCGCTGTTCCCAATAAAACCCGGACCCCTGACCATCTCTCCCTCAGCGCTGCAGTGCAGCGTGGCAGTGAGAAGGAAGCAGCGGGGTGGGACTTTTAACGACCCGTTCTTTGATGATTCTTTCTTCGGCTTTTCCCAGACCGAGCCGAAGATGCTGAGAACATCTCCAATAGAAGTAACGGTCAGGCCTTTGCCTGAAGAGGGAAAACCGCGGGATTTTGCCAACCTCGTCGGAGAGTTCAAGGCAGCTGCGGAGATAAGCAAAAAGAAGCTGGAGGCGGGAGAGTCTGCTACCCTCACCCTCACCCTCACCGGGCAGGGCAACCTGAAAAATTCCCCGGCTCTCAAACTCGAAAATCTGGACGGCTTCAAGGTCTATGATGACAAGCCATCATTCGAGCCGCAGGTTGCGGATGGACGCATCGGCGGTAAACTGATCATAAAAAAAGCGCTGGTGCCCTTGAAGGAGGGAACGCTCCAGGTTCCCCCGGTTGCAGTTGCCTATTTTAATCCCCACTCAGGCGCTTATGAAACAACGCGGACCGAGGCGCAGATTCTGGAAGTTTTACCGGCAAAGGAGAAGGAAAAGCTCCCCATTGCTGAAGCTGAAAAGCACGCTGCAGGGAAAAAGGAGATTAAAATACTGGGGAAGGATATACTCCCTATTCACACCGCGCTGAACGTGCTGTCACCCGAGCCGCTTAATCCTCTCTCATGGCCGGCGGCAGCTCTGCTCTTGGTTCCCCTGCTGGGCTTCTCTGCCTGCCTGCTGGTTAAACAGCGCAGGCTTCGATACAGCGACGGCACCGGTCTGGCCCGCGGCAAAAACGCTCACAAGAATTTCAGTAAAAAACTGACGCTAATGAAAAAGCTGCATCATCAGGACGAGGAAGCCTTTTACCGTGATGCTTCAAAAGCACTAAAAGATTTTATCGGCGATAAACTGAACATTGTCGGCAGCGCGTTGACCGCGGCGGAAATTGAAAGAAGGCTTGCGGAGCTGAACCTTGCAGCATCGCATATCCAGGAATTGAAAAGAATAATAGAGCTGCTGGAGGCAGGACAGTTTGCTTCCCAAAAATATACGCCTGAAGAACGCGAAGCTATGGTTGACGCCATGAAGAAAGCGGCACGGGAGATCGACCGAAAGATTAAACAGTAGGGTTCAAGGGGCTGCGGGCCAAAGGGCACATTGCGGAATGCAGAGTGCGGAATTCCTAAAGGGGAATTTTATATTCCGCAGTCCGAATTCTGAAATCCGCATTATAAAGAATCCTTGAACCCTGTATACCGGCTTATGAAAAAAGCATTTATTATAATTATATCTCTTGCCCTGATGATGTCGGTGCAAATCCCTTCACTGTTTGCCCAGGACAAAAACAGTGAAGAGGCCGACACCTCTCACATGTTTCTGCAGGCTACCCAGGCATACAAGGACGGCGCTTTTGACAAGGCAGCCGCTCTGTATGAAAAGCTCCTGGCACAGGGCGTTGTCAATGGCAGCATGTTCTACAATCTTGGCAACGCGTACCTGAAGGCAGGCAAAATCGGCAAGGCGCTGGTTAACTACCGGCGCGCCGAGATGTTCATGCCGCGCAATGAAGACCTGCAGGCAAACATCCAGTACACCCTGCAGCTCACAACCGATAAAATTGAAGGCCGCGAGCCGTACGCGTATGCAAAAAAATTCTGCTTCTGGTACTCAAAGCTCAACGTCAGGGAGCTGGCCATCCTGTTTCTGATTTTCAATCTTATACTGTGGAGCCTCGCCATAGCGCGGCTCTTTTATAGCGGGGAATATCTCTGGCTTGCTCTCTATGTCTCCATAGCCTGCGCCGTTCTGCTCGGCATATCCTCCGGTATTAAGATGTATTCATTTTATTACAGCCCCGCCGGTGTTGTCACGGCGAAGCCGTAATCACACCGCCCTCTTCCAACTCCATGAGGGAGCAGAGTTTGACTGGCTGGAGGAAAGCAGCGGCTGGGTTAAAATCAAGCTGCGCGATGGTAAAAAAGGCTGGGTGCAGAAGGATACGGTGGAAAAGGCTGCGGTGAATTAAACGCAAGAAAAAAAGTTCTTCCGCAACAAACTCAATTTTTCTGCTCATTATCAAATACAGAAGGGGTAACGCCATGCAAAACGTTACCCCATCTGTATTATACTGTATTCTCAACGAAATGTGCGGCGCCGGTGATTCATAGTCGCCCGGCAAGGTGTCCGCGTAACATCATGATGAACTTTTCCCGGTAAATAATTTATTCCACTCTAGATTAAATAAAGCGTTCGGGCAGTACCCATAGGTGAGCCCATAAAACACATAAAAAAGTGCCGCGAGCAACCGCATGTTTGTCCGGTCGCTTTCATAGCTTTGAATGACAGTCGGATCGGGTGAGGCCTTGGTGTTTTCGGCGCAGATATAGTATGTATCGTATATCGCGAGTGACGTGAATAAAGAAGCCAGCCACCACTCGACATACATTAACCCGCAATCCGGCTCTTTGGTGTTATAAATCAGATTATCTATACCATAGATAAACGATACCGGCGCAACTGCCCAGAATTCAAGTGATGCAAATACGTACGGCGTCTGGCAGCCGGCCACTGGATCAGCGCTAGCAGCCAGCTTCAGAAGATTGTCCCGTAACATTTGCTTGATGTCCGCTGCCGGCATAA
>JAPLIX010000326.1 GCA_026388865.1 Pseudomonadota bacterium
CCCCGTTTGACATCAGCCGGATGGTGTCACCGGGCTTTACGCTGCCGTCAAAAACCCTGCAGCTTACAATCGTTCCCCGGAAAACGTCGTAGTGGGCATCAAATATGAGAGCGGCGAGCGGCCCTTCAGGGCTTCCCTTCGGCGGCGGTATGCGCTTGGTGATGGCCTCAAGGATATCTTCTATCCCCGTTCCCTCTTTTGCCGAGCAGAGCAGCGCCTCCTCTGCCTCAAGGCCAAGCTCTGCTTCTATCTCCTCCTTCACCCGGTCAATATCTGCCGAGGGAAGGTCTATTTTATTAATCACCGGAATAATCTCAAGGTCGTGCTCCAGCGCTGCATAGAGGTTGGCGACCGTCTGCGCCTCCACTCCCTGGGCGGCATCCACCAGCAGCAGCACGCCCTCGCACGAAGCCAGTGCCCGGGATACCTCGTAGGAAAAATCCACATGCCCCGGGGTATCAATCAGATTAAGCTCAAACGTTTCTCCGCCTCTGCTGGTATAGGGCAGGCTCACGGTCTGGCTTTTGATGGTGATGCCCCGCTCCCGCTCAATATCCATGTTGTCGAGAATCTGGTCGCGGAACTGCCGCGCATCAACCAGCCCCGCATACTGAATCAGGCGGTCGGCAAGCGTTGATTTGCCGTGATCGATGTGGGCGATAATGCTGAAGTTGCGTATATGAATCATAGGTTTGTATTATAGCACGCTACCGGTACTAACAGGTTGTTAAAAAAGTTGTTTTTTCCCCAGGCTGGTCAAAAACATCCAGATGCAAGGCGCGCGAAATCAAGAGGAATGAGGCGTACTGCAGCGTACGTCGCAATGACGAAGGATGAGCGCAACGAAGCAGATGGGTGTTTTTCAACAGCCTTCTAAAGAAAAGAGGGAGCGCGCGGTTAGCGTTCCCTCCGGTATCTGTATCGCAATCAACTGCCGTTATTTTTTTGCAGCAGGGGCCATCCCGTCAGCATACACAATTTTTGCTTTAGCCTTGAGTTCTGCAAGATAACGCTCAGCTGTCTCCTGCAGTCTTTGCTGCTGAATGGTTTTTTCTATGGTACCCTTGACCTCATCCAAAGACTTTTCTTTGGGTTGACTGTGCTCAAGTACCTGGATGATATGATAGCCAAACGGGGTCTCAACAATGGGGCCGATCGCTTTCACTTCCTGTTTAAACGCTGCATCCTCAAAAGGCTTCACCATCTGCCCGCGCTGTACGGTGCCGAGGTCACCCCCCTCTTTTTTACTGGGGCAGTCGGAGCTTGTTTTAGCTATCCTGGCGAAATCCGCTCCGCCAGTGAGCTGCTTGCGTATGTTTTCAGCCTTGGCCTTCTTTTCATCCTTTGTCTTTTTATCATCCTTCTCCTCGGTCTTGACCAGGATATGGCGGGCGTGCACGGTTTCAGGGACCTCAAACTGTTTTTTGTTGCTGTCGTAGTAATCCCTTATCTCTTTGTCCGTGGGAGCTTTTTTGTCCTTTACCTGCGCTTCAATAATTTTGGTGAGCCGCAGACCCAGGGCCACCTCTTCATGGAGTTTCTCCTGGGTGATGCCGCTTCTTTTCAGGGCCTCCTCCATAGTAACTCCCTGCGGCAGATTGTTCTTGATTCTGTCAATGGCGGTTTTTATCTCTGCCTCACTTACCGTAATCTTTGCCTGGTCTGCTGCTCCCAGGAGAAGGGTGCGGCTTACAAAATCATCAACGCTTTCTTTCAGCATTTTTTCCCTGATCTGGACGAGCTGTGCTTCCGGGACCTGCCCCAGGAGACTTGCCAGCTTGCCGCTGATTTCTTTATCAGCATCGGCCTGGGTAAATTTCCTGCCGTTGACCTCTGCCAGCACTTTTGACGGCTCTGCCTGCTGCGCTGAGCCGCTTTCCAGCGCGGCTCCCGGCTTGGCCTTTGACGTGCCGGCGGTATCGCTCTTGCCGCAGCCGGTGATAATAAACAGTGCCGCGCAGACCAGCATAATCAGCGGCAGCAGGTTGTCAGCTTTAGTGAAAGATTTTTTCATTCTTTTCCCCTTAAAATTAATATTAAAAATGTCATTCCCGCAAAAGCGGGAATGACAGCGGTTGAATTATGAGAGGTACCCGTAATTAAACAAAAAACTTCCTGATTTCATGAGTTCCAGATTTAAGGTATCTTCTTTAAGAGTGGTGGAGTATAAGCTAAGAGCCGCCGGGTGTCAAGGGAAAGGCTGATCCTGCAGCGCGCCTAAAGTTATGCGATCAAGCGGCCCTGCTCATTAAAAAACCGGCTCTTCCTCTTCCAGGCGGTAACAAAGCGCCACAACACGTTTGCTTTCGTTAAGTACTGAATATAGGTGCCAGTCCCCTTGACCGCGCGCACCCGGGAAACAAGAAACTGCGCCACCGGCTCCGGCAGCTCGGTCAGAATATTGAGAACCTTGGCAGTCTCGGGCGTTGCACCCTCGATGAGAAGGTCGGTAAGCACCATCCCGGGACTGATGGTATGTATGCCCACTCCGGTCCCCTTTGTTTCCTTAACCAGGGTTGCCATTAACTGGGGAATTGCCCGCTTGGTTGCCCCGTAGGCAGCAAGTTTCGGCGTAGGTATTCCTGACGCGCCATAGCCGTCAAAATTAAATATGTGCCCTAATCCTTGCGCAAGCATTACTGCAAGAGCCGCACGACAGCACAGCACGGTGCCGAGCAGATTGGTGTCAATGACCAGTTTCAGCATTTCCGGAGTGCATTCAGCCAGGGGCCTTTTTTGATGCCCGTCAGTACCCGCGTTATTTATCCAGATATCAAGGGTGCCGAACTTCTCTTTCCCGAAACGCGCCAGGGCATCAACGTCTGCCGGCCGTGATACATCACAGGCTGCCCCCCATACCGCGCCGGCAGGAAATTCTTTTTTCAGTTCCTCAGCCACGGCAGCGACCCGCTCTGCGCTGCGCGAGGAAATGATTACCCGATCGCCACAGCGCAGAAACTCTTTTGCCATGGCACGCCCGATGCCTTTTGTACTCCCGGTAATGATAACATTCATATTCAGACCCCCTTCATTGTTGGTGCTGTATGATCCGCACCGAACTTTTGCTGGACTTTTAAAAATCCGGGTTTTATATTCACCATGTCTATATCATAAAACTATATGGCGCGGAGATATTAATTATGCTCATCAAGGTCTACCAGAAAAATCCGCAGCTGCGGGCGATCAGGCAGGCAATTGAAATCCTCAGCAAGGGCGGCCTTATTGTGTATCCGACCGATACCATCTACGGCCTTGGCTGCGATCTTCACAATAAGAAGGCCATCGAAAAATTATACCGCATCAAGCAGATGGATGAGAAAACACCCTTGAGCTTTATATCGCCTGATCTCAGCGAGGTGGCGCGCTATGCTGAAGTTTCAGACCGGGCATACCGGGTTATGAACCGGTGCCTGCCCGGCCCGTTTACCTTTATTCTGCCGGCGACCAAGGAAGTGAACAAGCACATGCTCTACAAGCGCAAGCAGATCGGCATCCGCGTGCCTGATGACAACATCTGCAGGCTGCTGACCAAAACCCTGGGCAACCCTATCATCAACACCAGCGTTCCGCTCTGGGGAGAAAAGCTGCTTAACTCGGGAGAGGCCATACATGAACACTTTGAAAAGCAGATAGACCTGGTGCTTGATATCGGGGTGCTGGTATCAGAGCAGTCGACGATAGTTGATCTCACCGCCGAGCCCTTTGAGATTACACGGCAGGGCAAAGGGGAAATAACAATCTGAGGATTACGGAATGTCCACCCTCCGCAGTAACAGATGGACACACACACTGGCGATTAAAAAGTTGTAATTTTAATTCGTATTGGAACCTTTACAGTGCTACCTGCCCTCCGCACGAAGCGTGCTTCGGAAGGCGGGCGGAGGACGGGCGGAATACAGGGTCGGGGACCTCTTATTCTTAGGGCAATAAAATGATTACCTGAATTAGATCATTCTAATGTATAATTAACTCAAAACAAGCAGCCCAGAATATGAATAAAGAGTATACCGCAATAATGAAACAAGAGGATGATTGGTGGGTAGGATGGATAGAGGAAATACCGGGGGTGAATTGTCAAGAACATACTCGCGAAAAATTGTTAGAAAGCCTTCGGATAACATAGGAAAAGGGGTCAAACCTCAATAGGAAAAGGTAGGAAAAGGGGTCAAACCTCAACTATCAACTATTGATATAATCCGTCTGCTCTGATAAATCGGGACAGCGCCCATTGTTTTGCCATATATAAAGTCGGGACAGCTGCAATTGTTTTTTTCGCCTTCAGCGAATGCTGCGCTCTTATCTTTTTTTCAAACTTTCCATACGGGCTGCCGCAAAGCCCCGCTGCCTGAAAATTGCTCTCTTCGGCTTTAGGCCACCAGCCGCGCATGAACCTGGCGAACTATTGCAGATCCTGTCGCACGCTCGGTAATTTTAAGATCATAGCTTGACTGCAGGTTCATCCAGAACTGCGGGGTGTTGCCGAAGTAGCGGGCCAGCCTGAGCGCCGTATCGGGTGTGATGGCCCGGCGCTCTCGTACAATGTCGTTGATCCGCGGCGCCGGTACCTTAAGCTCAAGGGCCAGTGCATGTGCGGTCATTCCCATCGGGACGAGGAACTCTTCGCGCAAAATTTCTCCGGGATGAATTGGGCGCATTTTATTTATGGGCTCCATGGTGCCTCCTTAGTGGTAATCAATGATTTCGGCATCAAAAGCATTGCCGTCTTTAAACCGGAAGCATACGCGCCACTTGTCGTTGATGCGAATGCTCCATTGTCCTTTGCGGTCGCCATGCAGGGCTTCCAATCTGTTGCCGGGCGGAACGCGGAGATCTTCAATGGAAAATGCATTGTCCAGCATGTGAAGTTTGCGCTCCGCAATGGCGACAATTGCCTGAAATCGGCGAGGGTTCCTGCCCTCAAAAAGTGCCAGGGTATCCTTGCAATGAAATGATTTAATCATACTGAATAAAAATATAACGCTTTGCGTTAAACGTCAAGCGAAATAACAACTCCGGTATAAATAGTGACAGCGACCATTTTAAACTGCATTCACTGCCGAGGGTATGGTTCATTTAGGCTCTGTCTCTACCCTGCTTTTTGCAACAGCCCGCCCTCGTTTCCCCGGTCATGCTCTTTGCGCCTCTCTTTGTTTAGAGCCTCAGAGTGCCCGCCACATTCAGACCGCAAAACCCCACCCCGCATTGTACGGAGACATTGCTGTTGACACACAATCATCACCGGCCTATGCTTCCTTCACCCGAAAGTGAGTTCATGGAAACCCTGGCATTCCATTTTTTTAAAAAAGCCCGGCAGCATGGCAGCATTAGTCCTGCCGGGCTTTTAAATGAATCGGAATTAAAGATCAGAGCAAACAGCGCTTAGCGGCGGTCAGTCTTTTTTTTGGAATAACAGTCTTTGCAGTAGATCGGACGATCACTGCTTGGTTTGAAAGGAACTTCGCATTCCTTTTTGCATTCGGAGCAGATCGCCTTATGCATTTCCCTCGGACGTCCGTCACCATATCCACCCTTGCCACCACTTTGATTGAAACCCATATTTTCTCCTTAGTCCTTGAATCTGATTAAGTCTGCACACATGTACAGCCCTATTTATCAGATTACATTAATTATACACAACGTAAAAAATATATTCGCATAAAAAATCACATAATGCCTTTAAAATAAGGGTTCTACGAAAAAATATGCGCAATTATTTATGACGCTGTGTATAGTTTAATAATATAAGCCTTCTTCACGGGATGCAAGGTAATTAAATTCAGTGGAAAAAATAACGGTACAGATAACCCTGTGAGGAATGTGGTTTGTCCACCCTCCGCAGTGTTAGGAAGATAAACGTACTGGCGATAAAAAAGCTATAATTTTAATTCGTATTGGAACATTTATAGCGCTACGGAGGACGGGCAGATAGTGGATTGCAGAATGCGGGATACAGGTCACGGCTTGTCTGCCTGGAGAAAATCAAGCAGCACCTCGTTCAGCTCAAACGGTTTTTCATCAAAAAAAGCATGCCCGCCGCCGTTGATTATCGTGAATCGCGCGCCTTTGATGGCATCTGCCAGTTTTTTGCAGAGTGCCGGCGGAACTACCAGGTCAAGCTCGCCGGCAACTACCAGCGTTGGGGCATTAATCAAATGTATCCGGTCAGTCGTATCGGCGGCAAGCGCTGCCTGCGCCTTCCACTGAAAACCCCTGATGCTGTACAGCGGCTCCTGCTCCCGTATCAGCTTCCGAGCCCAGTCAAGCGCCAGCTGCTGATTTTCAAAAAATTCCCTGGTATAAAGCCAGGGCAAAATCCCCTCACAGAGCAGCACATGGCCGGTTTTTTCAACTGCCTGCATCCAGAACTTTGCCAGCTGCCGGACAAAAGCATCCGCTTTCATATACGTGCAGAGCAGTACCAGCCTGCCTGCCATCTGCGGATATTTGATGGCAAACTCCTGGGCAATTGCGCCTCCCATTGACGCACCGATGATATGCACCTTATCAATCCCCAGAGCCTGTAACAAACAGGCGAGATCATCCGCCATCTGCGGGCAGGTGTACGGACCTTCAGGCGTATCAGAGAGTCCCGTGCCCCGTGTATCATAGCTGATGACCTGGAAATGCTTAGCCAGTTCCTTGCGCTGAAACCGCATCCCCGTATGGTCGCGGTCAAGCCCCTGCACCAGGGCAACAGCCTCACCGTGGCCTTCCACTTCATAATAAATGCGTATCCCATTCTTAAGAGTAACGTTGGCCATGACGAAAACCCTGTTTTAATCAGCACCCGCATGTGTGCACAGAAGCTGCCTGCAGCTGTCGCTGTCACACACCTGCAGCAGCGGAAAGAGTGGTGTTTTGCGGAACGCATTAAGCACCGGCCCGTGATACTGCGCCCGGTGAGCTGCGCAGCAGTCCTCAAGGATAACTGCGGAAAAGTCATTGCTCACGGCATCAAGCGCGGTGGCCAGAACACATACATGGGTAGCGATGCCTGCTATCAGCACCGTATCCACCTGCCAGGTACGCAGGGTCTGGTCGAGGTCGGTCTTAAAAAACGCGCTGAAACGGCGCTTCTCAAGCACCAGATCTCCCGGCCCCCTGTGCAGATCATCTATCATCTCTGACCCTGTTGTTCCGCGCAGGCTGTGCGGCTCCATTCTGCCTCTGAAAATAAAATCATCTGCAAGAAAACTGTCACAGGCAAAAACAACCGGAAGTTTTTGTTCGTGGAACCAGTCCAGCCACTCATTAAGCCGCGGCAGAAAATTACGGGCTGCCTGCACCAGCTCTGTTTCCGGGTGCCCCTCAAAGGTATCCTTCAGCATGTCGACAATGAGCAATGCCGGTTTCATGGCTCTATTTCCCTTTCTGACATGAGCCATGACGGCAATTGTGCCACATTATCAATAATGTATTTATCACTGAGCCCGTTTTCCATAAAGGCGTGCCGGGAGAAATAGCCGGTGAGCACCGCAACGAATTTGAGCCCCGCGCCGTGAGCTGCCTGCATGTCTCCCAAGTGGTCGCCCACATACAACACCTGCGCCCGGTCAAGCTCGCCGAGGTGCGGCTCCAGCACATCAAAGGCCCGGGGATCAGGCTTCTGGAATGCCATCTCTTCACTGGTGAAGATTTTTTTGACAGCAGTCATATCAATGCCTGATTGTGCCAGACGCAGGTCAAGAAATGTGCGCGAGCGTTTGGTCAGAATATACAGGTCATAATTTTCCTTGAGAAGGTTGAGTGTTGTATTCACGCCCTTAAACCGGTTATATACTATCTGCCGGGCAAGGTCAGTGTATACGCGATCAAATGCTTCAGGGTCGGTATCCGGCCAGGTCTGCCTGATGAAATCGTGCCAGCTGTCCCCGTACCAGATGAAGTATTCTTCCACCGGCACCCTGATGCCCATAACTTCCGCTGCTTTCACGCAGGTGGCGATATAATTTTTCCG